>DATHGT010000318.1:0-2961 GCA_035317605.1 Candidatus Acidiferrum sp.
GGGGCGACGCTCGGGAATCGCTCACCCGCGAACTCGGCGAGCTCCCGCCACTCGCCCGGTGCGACCGGTTCACCGTCGAGATAGAGGCGCCAGAGCAGCGACGTCCCGTCGGTGACGACGTTGGTCGGCGGCGCCAGCGGCGCCACGCGGGCGCGGATGCCGTCCTCGAACGCCGCGCGAGCGCGCGCGACGTCGCCGCGCACCAGCTCGGCCAGCGCGATGTGCCACGTGAGATGGCAGTGCAGGCTGCCCGCGCGCTCGTAGCGTGGCAGCCAGCGGCCCACGAAATCCACGCCGCCCGCCGAATCACCCTCCTCGTAGAACACATGGGCGATCCCGTGCACGGCGTTGGCGTTCTCGCGATTGAGCGCGAAGGCCTGCTCCATGAGCGGGCGGCCCTCTTTGACGCGGCCCGCCTCGGTGTTTGCCCAACCCCAGGCGAAGCGAAACCACCAGTCCTCTCCGTAGGCGTCGACGAAGCGCTCGAAGAACGCCAGCATGTCCGCGTCGTGCTCGCGTCGCCCGGCGAAGCTGATCAGTCCGAAGGCCCCGAAGTTGAGCTGGAGCACGAGCGCGTCCCGCGGATAGACGGCACAGTGTTCGATCACCGCGGCCAGCGCGCCGGCGGCATCGCCGTCGACGGCGCGGGCGATCGTCCGCGCGTGTGAGCGCTCGCGCTCGGTGACGCCGCCGAGCAGCTCTCGCGCGCGCCCGGCCAGTGCCCGCGCCTCGGCGCCTTGCATCCGCAGCTGGCGCACGCGAGCGAGCGCCACGTGGGCGAGCGCGAACCCGGGATCGGCCTCGATCGCGCGCTCCAGACTGCGGTCGGCGCCCGGCTGAGCCGAGAGCAATCGGTCGACGCCTTCGACGTACGCCTCGACCGCACTCACGCTCGACGTCGTCAATGGCAGGCCGTAACGATCGTCGAAGCTCATCGCGTGGGGTCCTCGCCGACCTTGACCATCAGCTTGCCGAAGTTCTTGCCCTCGAGGAGCCCGATGAACGCGGCCGGCGCGTTCTCGAGTCCGACCACGACGTCTTCCCGATATTTCAGCTTCCCCTCGCGCACCCAGGCCGTGCCGTCGCGCAGGAAGTCCGGCATGCGATCGAGGTGGTCCGAGATGATGAAGCCCTTGATCATCACGCGGTTGACCAGCAGCACGCCCCAGTTCGGCCCCGGCGGCGGCTCGGTCGCGTTGTACTGCGAGATCAGCCCGCACAGCGGGACGCGGGCGTGGGGGTTGACGAGCTGCAGCGCCGATTTCAGGATCTCGCCGCCCACGTTGTCGAAGTAGACGTCGACCCCGTTCGGGCACGCCTTCGACAGCGCGGTCGACAGATCGCCCGCCTTGTAGTCGACGCACGCGTCGAGCCCCAGCTCCTCGACGACGTAGTCGCACTTGGCTTTGCCTCCCGCGATGCCGACCGCGCGACATCCCTTGATCTTCGCGATCTGGCCGACCACGGCGCCGACGGCGCCCGACGCGGCCGACACGACCACGGTCTCGCCGCTCCTGGGCTTTCCGAAGTCGAGCAGCCCGACGTAGGCGGTCATGCCCGGCATGCCGAGGACGCCGAGCGCCGTCGAGATCGGCGCCTGCTTCGGATCGAGCTTGCGCACGCCCGCGCCGTCGGACAGACCGTACACCTGCCACCCGTCACGGCCCGCGACGAGATCGCCCCTCGCGAAGCCGGGATGCTTCGAGTCGACGACTTCGCCGACCGTGCCCCCGACCATCAGCTCGCCCGGATCGACGCCTTTGGCGTACGACTTCACGCCGCTGATGCGGCCGCGCATGTACGGGTCCAGCGAGAGATAGATCGTCCGGCACAGGATCTGGCCGTCGGCGGGTTGCGGTGCCGGCGATTCGATCAGCTCGAAGTCGTCGGGGCGCGGCGCGCCCACGGGCCGGCGTCTCAAGACGATGCGGCGGTTCGTCGTGGTCGTCATGCATCCTCCTCCGCTATCGGATTACCACGGTTTCGCCGATCGCGGGAGGCGTGAACGGCACGTACGCGTTGTCCGCCGACCATCGGAGCCACTTGAGCGAAGGATCTTCGAGCGGAACGTCGAACCTGACCCGGGCCTCGAGCGGTCGACCGTCGCGGGAGAGGGCGCCGACCTGGACGGCCATGCCGGTGAGCCTGATCGTCTGGCCGAGCCGTAGGCCTCTGGGCGCGAACAAGAACTCTTGCGCCGCCTTCGGGACCACGACGAGGGTCTGCGCATCGACCCGAGACACCTGGACCGGTCCCCCGGTGTACGTCAGCGCGATGGTATGGGCACCGATCGGTTCATTCCGGGCCGCCCGCATGAGGAGTCCCACGACGACGAACAGATCGCGCGGCGCGGTCACCACGACGACCCGCTGGCTGGGACTCCCCGCGTCCGGCGCCAGGCCGGGCGCCGAACGCTCGACCACGGCGGTCGCGTCGCTGAAGCGTGCGGAGATCCGAGCGAGCTCAGCGGGCGAGAGCGACACGTGAAACGCGACGAGAACGCCGGCCAGCGCGGAGGCGGCGAGCCGAGGAACGCGAGTTGACGGCAGCCAGTGGTCGCGGTCGAGCAGCCCACAGACGAAGGTCGCGAGCAACGCCATCGCGCCGAGGCCCACGAACGACGTATAGCGCGCCGAGAGCGGCGCGGCGGCCAGCGGCACCAGCGCCAGCACGTGCCCCAGGCACCAGAACCGCGCGACCGCGTCGCGTCGCAGGAGCGGAGCGAGAGCCAGCGCGATGGCCGTTAGAGCGAGCAGCGCGCCGAGCCAGGCCAGGCCTCTGGCCGACCCGGTGAGGCCCGCGTAGCTGTCCGCCGACAGGCCCACCCATTGAGACAGCAGGAGGAGAGGCCCGTGCTCCACGAACCTCCGGACGAAGAGGAACGGCTCGTCCGCCGGGTTGACGAACATCGGCGAGACCGCGAACAGTCCATAACCGAGCCGCTGATACAGCAGCAACCAC
>DATHGT010000319.1:0-26213 GCA_035317605.1 Candidatus Acidiferrum sp.
GGCGAGGTATCCCGGCCTCCAGGAGATCATGTTCGCGTTCGCCATCGGCACCCCGCGCGCGATGATGGTCGAGCAGCTCGAACGCTTCGCCCGCGAGGTGATCCCGGCCTTCCGCAAATGAGCGAGCTGCCCAAGGACGTCCATCCCGAGTCGCTGTCGCGGTTGCCGCTACGGCGGCGTGAGGAGATGGACGAGCAGGGGCGCCGCTTCTACGACGCGGTCGTCGGCCCGCAGAGCCGCACCCTGGTCGGGCTACGCGGACCGAGCGGCATCTGGCTGCACAGCCCCGTACTCGGCGAGCGGATGCGCGCGGTGAATCAGTACCTCCGCTTCGAGACCGCGCTCGGCCGTCGTTTGACCGAGCTGGTCATCCTGGTGACCGCGCGCGAGATGGACAGCCAGTTCGAGTGGACGGCCCACGAACCGGCCGCGCTCGCTGACGGGCTGAGCCAGGAGATCATCGACGTCGTGAAGTACCGGCGGCCCGCCACAGGCCTCGGCCCGGAAGAATCCGCGATCATCACGTTCGGCCGCGAGACGTTCCGCGAGCGCAAAGTCCGTTCGGAGACGTTCGCCCGCGCGGTGGATCTGTTCGGCTACGAGGGCGTGGTGAACCTCGCCGCCCTGATGGGCAACTACGCGGCGACCGCGTTCATGTTCAGCGCCGTCGACCAGCACCTCCACCCGGACCGCCAGCCGCTGTTGCCGCTACCGTAGCGCGGCCCGTCCAAGGACCACCCGGCGGCCTAAGGACCGCATGCCGCTGCTGGCCCGTCGTTTGCGCGGCAATCCGATCATGGATGAGGGGCAGGCGGATGGGGCACTGCGGCTGATCATCGTCTCCGCCGCCCTCATCACGGGTCTCCTCCTTTTGGCCGGCTGTGCCCAAGTCAATGCGGACATCACCAAGCTCCCCGCCGAATTTCTCGCCGGGCCGATCCGCGACATGCTGTGAGTCCGGGTCTCGCTGTAGTCTGAGTCTGAGGCGTGTCTTGGACCCAGGTGTGTGATGCCGGCGTCAGTGACGCCCGATGACTCCGGACCCGTAGTCATGGAGCTCGCACTGACGGGCGCAGTCATCGTCTTCAGCGTCGTCCTGTTCCTGCTGTTTCTTGGCGCCCGCCACGCTCGGCTCACCGAGAACGCGACGCCGCCGCGGCGGCGTCGCGGAGATGCGGTCCCGCTCCTCGTCATCGACTTCGGGTACTGGCTCCTTCGTGCGTTCATCCCCCTGTTTCGAGCCCTCCATCTCACGCCGAACGTCGTGTCGCTCCTCTCCCTTCCGGCAAGTCTGGGGGCGTCGATCGCTATCGCGACGGGTCGCTTTGGCGTCGGGGGACCCTTGTTGCTGTTCGCCTTCGCTCTGGATGCCTGGGACGGTCTCCTCGCCCGTGAGCTCGGGACCGCCTCGGACGCCGGAGAGATCGTCGATGCCACGATCGATCGGTACAACGATGTGCTCGTCATGCTGGGGTTTCTGTACTACTACCGCGCTGATCTCGTTCCCTGGCTTCTCGCGAGCGCCGCGCTGATGGGCACCGTCGTCGTGAGTTACACCCGTGCGAAAGGCGAATCGTTCGGTGTCGAAACCGAGATCGGCTTCATGCAACGAGTGGAGCGTGCGCTCTGGCTGGGGCTGTCGACCTCGATCGCGCCGGCCGCGGCACGCCTGTTGGAGGAGCGCTCGAGTCATCCGTACTACCACGCGGTCGTGATCGCGCTCGCCGTCGTCGCCATCGGGACGAACATCACGGCGGCGCGTCGAGCGCGCCTCGTCGTCGCGAGTTTGCTGCGTCGCCGCTAGCGCGCGTCCGGCGTGGTGGGAGTCCCCGGTTCTGTTAGTGGGTGTTGAATACCGACTGATACGCGGCGAGCTTGGCCTTCATCGCGTCGATCTCGGCGGGCGTGGGATTCGCGGGGTCGGCGGCGGGGGGCAGGCTGCCGAGCTTCATCAGGCAGGCCATCAGCAGGAGGCGCGCCTTGGTGGCGGTGAGGTTGCTGCCGGCGACGGCCAGGGGTGACCGGGCGGGGTCGACGATGCCCTCGGCGTTGCCGCGGCCGACCTTCACGATCGGCATCCCGCTGAACGCGGCCAGGCGGAGTGCGGCTTCCATCGCGTTGTGCACGGTGCCGAACGGGGCTGAGCCCTCGGCCACGAAGCCGGCCAGCGGGGCCTCGCGCAGGTTCTTCTCGATGCGCGCGAGGATGTCGACTTCGGCGGCGGCGTTGCCGGAGGCATCGTCGGGGAGATAGCGCCCGCCCTTGACGATCGTGACCTTCGGGATCGCGCCGGGCAGCAACGCGCCCTGCCCGTCCTTGACGCCGACCGTGATGGGCGTGATCCGGCCGTCCGCACGCGTTGTTCCCTGAACGGCGGCCGGGAGCTCCGACAACCTCACCGCCGACGCGTAGGTGTGCCGCCGGACCGGCCGGAAGGTCAGCACCGGCGGGCCGGGCTGGCCCATCGATCCCACGATGCCGCCGTGGCCGCCCGTGGCCACGTAACCGCCCGGGCGTGCGTCGGCCTTCTGCACGTCGCGCGCGGCGAAGATCTGCTCGTCCTGGATCAGCACCGCGCCAACTGAATTGCGGCCGTCGGCGTCCGCCCAGATGCGCGACACGATGTAGTCCACGGAGTCGACGATGTTGCGGTCGCCGTCGTTGCTGGCCGCGCCGTGCGGGCGCTGCGAGGCGTTGCCGACGATGGGGACCGATGTGTCGATGAGCAGGTTGAGCCAGTAGGTCGTTTCCTCCACGTTCGGGCTGCCCTCGAGCCAGATGGCGCCCGCGTAGCGGCCGGTCGCCAGCGCTTGCTGCACCACGTTGGTGACGCGAGCGAGAACGGCCATCGGCGGCTCCGCCCGCAGGTGGGTCGGCCGGTACGGGAAGAAATCGCGGCCGAGTCGCTCCGGGGGAATGTCGCCCGATCCCACGTCCGTGCGCGCTGACGCGGCCAGACCCTTGGTGTAGCCGGCCGACGGCGCCGCCCGGTGGAAGTCGAAGTCGGCCTTCGAGGACAGCATGTTCGCGACCCCGTCCTCGTCGATTCCCAGGCGGTCGATCTCCTCGAACAACCGCGAGGCGTCGGGGTAGAACGGCTGGCGGGTGCGCTCGGCCGGGGACTGGGGAAACGCGCCGTCGCCTTCCCACGCCTGGCCGTCGGCCTGCCGGCCCATGTACGGCAGTGGATACACCCCGTCTTCCGGGCGGAGCGTGACCTCGTACACGGGGACGTCGCCGGGTCCGGAGCGCTCGCGATGGAACGTGCCCGACGCGTCGAGGTATCCGTCGGGCGGCGCGTACAGCTCGGCGGCGTCGCGCTCGAGCGGGTGCGCGCTGAACTGCTCGACGTAGACCTTCACCGGCGCGGCCAGGCGTTGAGGCCGCAGGCCGTCCCAGCGCATGGGGCTGCCGTCGGGATTCGTGCGCGGGGGCAGACCGTGCTGGGCGCGCGCCTTGTTGCTGGTGACCAGGGGCTCCGAGTTCTGGATGGTGGCGGTCGGCCCCGAGAAGACCGCGATCTTCGGCTTGGGCGAGCCAGGCGTGGCCATGGGCTACGCCACCTGGAGGCCGGGCAGCTCCTTGAGCCGCGGATAGACCTCGCGCGCGAAGAGGGTCATGCCCTTCACGGTCTCGTCGTGGTCGAGGAACCCGGCCTGGCCCATGATCAGCAAGTGGCCGAAGCCGCCGAGGTGGTCGTACATCTTCTTGATCCCTCGATAGACCGTGTCAGGGTTTCCCGCGAAGACCAGGCCGCGCTCGATGTACTCGGGCAGCGGCGCCGGGTTCTTGAACACCGTGAAGATGCTGGCCTCCGAGCCCGCGCGCATCGCCGCGACCGCGGTAGCGGTCGGCTGATACCCCGGCGGCATCCTGAACTGCGGCGGGACTTTGTTCGACTCGATGTACCACATGAGCTTGCGGGCGCCCGCGTAGCCTTCTTCATCGGTATCGCCGGTGTAGACGAGCGCCGCGTAGGCGAAGCGATCCAGGGCGAGGGCGGGTAGTCCCAGCTCGGCCCGACGGGCACGATAGTTGTCGATGATGTTCTTGGTGCCGTCCCAGCCCGTGAGGAAGCACGCGACCACGTAGCCCTTCTCGCCGACCTCGCGCGCGCTGTTCGGGCTCAGCGCGGTGATCCAGATCGGCGGGTGCGGATCCTGGTAGGGCCGCGGCCAGATGTTGACCTGGCGATGATGGAAGTACTTCCCCTCCCAGTTGAACGGGCCGTCGTGGCTCGTCCACGCCTTTACGATCAGGTCGTGGGCCTCCCAGAAGCGCTCCTTCATTCTGGTGGGACGATGGTTGCCCGCCGACAGCTCGTAGGGCACCCCGCGCACGAACCCGCACTCCAGGCGGCCCCGCGAGTAGACGTCGACCATCGCCATCTCCTCGGCCACGCGCACGGGCTCGCGCCGGTTGGCGATGGGATTGCCGAGGATCAGGATCCGCGCCTTGCGCGTCTCGCGCGCGAGCACGCCCATCACGACCGCCGCCGATGGATTGAGGTTGGTGGCGGTCTGGTGGTGCTCGTTGACCATGATCTCGAGGCCCACGTCCTCCGCGGTCATCCACTCGTCGATGAAGCGGTGATAGAGGTCGGCGCCGATCTTCGGGTCGTAGTAACGATTGGGCAGCTTGACCCGGATCGAGTCGTACTCCTTGGAATCTGGCAGCAGGTGATACGCGTTCTCGCTGAAGAACCACGCGCGCATGTGCAGCTCCTACGTCGCGAGGAACGCGGCGACGCGCTCGGCGAAGGCGTCGGGGCGTTCGAGGTGAGGGAAGTGTCCGGCGCCGGCGATGGTTTCCAAGCGAGCGCCGGGGATGAGCGCCTGGTACGCGGTGCCGTAGTAACCGGGCGTGATGAAGCGATCGTCGACGCCCCACAGCAAGAGCGTCGGCACGTCGATCCGGTGCAACCGTTGCTTGAGCTTGGGATTGTGCAGGTACGGGTCCCAGCCGTAGAGCGCGGTGGCCTCGCGGTTGCGGGCGATCACGGTGACGCGATCCTCGGAGAGCTTCGTGTAATCGACGGCGGCTCGCCCCGGATCGGCGTATTGGAGCCGCAGGACTTCTTCGGGATCGAGGGCCCAGATGTCCGGGATGTCACGCGTCTCCCGATCGCCGACCTTGATGCCCAGCGGCGCGACGAGGACGAGACGCGCCAAACGCGCCGTGCACTTCACGGCCAGCTCGGCGGCGATCCAGCCTCCGAGCGAGACGCCGACCACCACCGCGTCGCGCGCATCCAGCTCGGCAAGCAGGTCGAGATAGAGATAGGAGAGATCGTCGACCGTGTCGATGCTGTCGGCTTCCGGCGAGTGCCCGAACCCGGGATGTGACGGCGCGATCACACGCCCGTGCTGGGCCAGTCGATCGAGGAACGGCGCGTCCGGGTCGAGGCCTTCCTCGCCGTGGAGCCAGAGGATCGGCCGTCCCTGGCCTCGCTCCACGATCTCGAGGCGCACGCCGTGAAGCGCGAGCCAGCCCGCGGACGTCTCGGTTGCCATCGCGCGCTGACTATAGCATCGCGTTGACAGCGCGCGGAGCCGTCCCGGATACTCCCCGCGAATGAAGGCCGTGGTGATCCGCGAGTTCGGCCCTCCCGAGGTGATGCGCCTCGAGGAGATTCCCACGCCCGAGCCGGCAGGGGACGAGGTGCTGATCCGTGTCCACGCGGTGTCGGTGAACCGCACGCTGGACCTCGCGGTGCGCGCGGGCGCGTACGCGTTCAGGCCCCCGTTACCGCACGTGCTCGGCGTCGATCCGTCCGGCGTCGTCGCCGCCGTCGGCCCGGGCGTGACCGCGCGCAAGGTCGGCGACCGCGTGGTGACGCGCCAGCTGCTGCGGCCGGCCACCGCCACCGAGGGCCCGGCGATCCTCGGCGTCCACGCGTGGGGCGGCTACGCGGAGTTCGTGAAGGTGCCGGCCAGCGCCACGCATCCGATTCCAGACGGTCTCGATTTCGTCACTGCCACCGTGGTCGCACGCCACGCGCCCACCGCTCTCAGCATGTTGCGAGACGTGGCGAAACTGGAACGCGGCGAGTGGGTGCTGGTGATGGGCGCGTCCGGCGGCCTCGGCATCGCCGGCATCCAGGTGGCGAAGTCGCTCGGCGCTCACGTGATCGCCGCGGCCGGCGCCGACGAGCGCGTGAGCGCGGCCGTCGGTCTGGGCGCCGACGCGGGAATCAACTACCGCTCGCAGGATCTGACCGCCGAGGTCCGCCGGATCACCGGGGGGCGCGGGGTGAACGTGGTGTTCGAGAACGTCGCCGACGCCGCGTTGTTCCCGCGAGCGTTCGCGAGCCTCGCACGCCAGGGCCGACTCATCACCGCCGGCGCCCACGCCGACGGCACCGTCCCCCTCGACGTCAAGGCGCTCTACCTCAACTCGATCACCGTGATCGGCTCCACCGGCCGCATCACCGCGGACGACCTCACGCTGACGCTGCAGGACGCGGCAGAAGAGCGCCACCGCGTCCTCGTCGACCGCGTGCTCCCGCTCAGCGAAGCCGTCCAGGCCCACCGCATCGTGGCCGACCGCTCCGGCACCGGCAAGGTCGTGCTCCAGCCGTCCGTGTAAGCCGGGTACCGGTTGATCGTGACGGCGACCTGCGGATGTAGGATCCGCGGGCTGATATCATGATTCTCGTTCGAGATCGTCTTGGCTCCGAGAGGAGGGCCCATGTTCTCTCGAGATGAGGCCGCCCGGGCGTTCATATCGCGACGCAGAGACGGAGACGTCCGGTCTGGAGGCGGTGCGTCGTTACGAAGCCGGCTTGACGCCGCGCCCGGTGCGGTCGTGATGGAGCCGCCGGGTCCGCCCGCCGTTGGATGGGCGGTTGGTAACCGTGCAGTCAGCAGATTCTTGACAGGTATCCAACGCTGCGGCTGTGCGCATTCTCCTTGTCCGTGTCACGACGAGAGCCGCGCAGACAAGGCCACCGGCAATCGGGCCGACTCGTCGGTGGCAGAAACTCCGGCGCTCGCGGCACCCACGAATCTCAGAGTCGCCATGAGTAAGGCGGATCTCCGCAGCCGGAGCGGCCTGATTCACCACCTCCAGGGAAGCGTCGGCAATTGGGCGGTGCAGCGACTGCTCGCCAATTCGCCAGGACGGCGGTTACCCAGGAAGCCACTCGCGGTACAGAGGGATGTTTTTGACTGGGTCGAAGAGCAAGCCAACGACATCACCGAGTGGGCTGGGGACAAGGTCGGTACCGCCACCGAGTGGGCTGAGAATCAGGTCGATACCGCCACCGAGTGGGTGGAGGACAAGGCCAGCGGAGTCGCGGACTGGGCGGGGGAGACGGTCGGCGAGGCGACCGAGTGGGTGGAGGACAAGACCGGCGCAGTAGCGGACTGGGCAGAGGAGACGGCTGGCGAGGCCGCCGATTGGGTGGAGGACAAGGCGGGCGGCGCCGTTGATAGTCTGAGCGCCATCAGTGCTGTGCTGCAGTCCATCGCAGCAGCCGATCCCGAGAGCATCGCCTCCAGCCCAACAGCAGCGTCGCAATGGTTGGGGAGCATGCTCGGGATGTTGGAGTCCGCCGTCGGGGAAGCCAGTTCTGCCGGTACCACAGACGGCACCACGGGTGTCGTTCAAAGGAAGCCGGTGGATCATCTCGGTGGGCTCGAAGGATTGGCCCGTCCGTCACGCGTACAGTCCGAGGTCGGAATCGTGGTGCAGCGGCAGGGCGACCCGGACGCTCCCTTCCCACCGGTGCACAGTCCGGGTTGCTGCGACAAGGAGTACGCGGAGCAGATCAGCAAATGGACCGACGTTCAGAAGGGGGAGATCGACGTCACAGCTGCCGTCGCCAAGGCCCGGGATCAGGCGAAGATCGCCGCAGGAATCTGCGTGGGCGGGCTTACGTTGCCCGGTCCGGGAACCTTGGCCTGCGTCGCCGCGGCCGGCCTGGCGGTGTCGTTCCTTCGAGATGCACAGAAGGAGAACGACAAGTGGGGCATCACCATCGCCGTCTATTCCAAGGCGAGGGAGGCACACCTCGACTGTTGGGCGAAATCTCCCAGCAAGGTGTGCCCGCTCCCCTGAGACTCCGGACGGCTGTTGCAAGTTGTCAGGCCCCTCGCTATCCTTACGCGCAACCTGACTGAAGGTCGTGCGAATCAGCCGGTCCGGTCCCCCTCAATCGAACGCTTGACTCCTTCGGGAGAAAGGGAACGCCATGTCATCGATTCGATCGCGGCTCTCAGCGTGGGTGGTGGGCGGCCTTGCCGCCCTCCTCGTGTTGGCGGCGCTGGCGCCGGCCCCGGCCGAGGCGCAGCGTAGGAAGATCCTCAACATCGCGGCCAAGGAGCCGGACACGCTCGACCCACACTCGAGCACGCTCGGACAGTCGCAGGCCATCACGCGGTTCATGTTCCGGGGGCTGACGCGCTTCGCCATCAAGGACGGCAAGGTCACCACGTCCGAGGTGGAGCCCGACCTCGCCGAGAGCTGGACGCTCTCGCCCGAGGGCACGATCTGGACGTTCAAGCTCCGGAAGGGCGTGCAGTTCCACAAGGGCTTCGGCGAGCTGACCGCCGAGGACGTGAAGTTTAGCT
This sequence comes from Candidatus Acidiferrum sp., assembly GCA_035317605.1. Taxonomy (GTDB): domain Bacteria; phylum Methylomirabilota; class Methylomirabilia; order Rokubacteriales; family CSP1-6; genus DATHGT01. Next base: position 8,574 of record DATHGT010000319.1, read on the forward strand.
TCGAGCGGCAGATCAAGAAGGCGCCGGGGACGCGCTACGGCGTGAACCTCGACGTGATCAAGTCCATCGAGGTCGTCGACCCCCACACCGTCCAGATCGCGCTCAAGTCCTTTGACCCGATCTTCCTGCTGCGCATGGTCGGCTACCAGCAAGGGTACGTCCTCTCCAAGAAGGCCATGGACAAGCTCGGCGACGGGTTCAAGTGGAATCCCGTCGGCACCGGGCCCTTCTACTTCGATCGCCACTCGCCGCGCGAGAAGATCGTCCTTAAGGCCTTCGACAAGTTCCCGACGGGGCGGCCGCAGATCGACGAGGTCCACTGGTTCGACGTCCCCGAAGACGCCACCAAGCTGATCGGTCTGGAGAAGGGCACGTTCGACATGCTGTATCCGGAAGTGGTCACCGCCGACTTCGCGGACCAGGTCAAGAAGATGGGCGCGATCATCGACCGGCGGGGACCGGGCGGTCAGGAGCGCTTCTACCTCGACATGACCCACAAGCCCTTCGACGACATCCGGGTCCGGAAGGCGTTCATGCACGCCATCGACAGGAGGGCCATCAAGGAGACGATGTATCCGGGCGGCCTGGCGCGGGTAGCCACGAGCTGCCTGCCCGACGGCTACTTCGGCCACGTCCCCATGAAGTTCCCGGAGTACAACCCGGAGCTGGCCAAGAAGCTTCTGGCCGAGGCCGGCCATCCCAACGGGTTCACGGTCAAGCCCTACTTCATCAGCAAGTCGTTCTTCTACCCCAAGGTGCTGACCCTGGCCCAGGAGCAGCTCAAGAAGGTCGGCATCAACGTGGAGCTGCAGGTCGTCGAGCACGCGACCTACCACGACAACATCCGGAAGAACCTCAATCCGTTCGTGCTCTACGGCGGCACGCGCATCACCGACGCCGACCCCTGGCTGTCGCTGTTCTTCGAGTCCACCGAGATCCCCGATCCGGCCAGCGGCAACAAGGGCACGAACTTCGCGCACTACAAGGGCATGGACGACCTGTTGACGGCGGGCCGCGTGGAGCGCGACACCAAGAAGCGCGCGGCGATCTACGCCGAGACCCAGAAGCGGCTGGAGCGCGATCTGGTGTGCCTGCCCATCAGCGACGTGCCCAATCAGTGGGCGCGAAACCAGAAGAGGGTGAGCTCGCCGTTCGACCCGGAGTACGGGGAGTTCTCGCTGCACTACGCCAACAACTACCCCGAGCTGCTCAAGATCCTGAACTGACGCGGGCGGCGCCATGATCAACTACACGGCGCGCCGGCTGCTCGTGGCCGTCCCCATGCTGCTCGGGGCCATGAGCATCGTGTTCTTCGCCATGAGAATCCTCCCCGGCGATCCGTGCATGGCCATGATGGGCGATCAGGCCACCACCGGGGCGCTGGCCGAGTGTACGAAGAACCTCGGCCTGAACCGGCCGCTGGCCGTGCAGTACGTCGATTACCTCTGGAAGTCGGTCCGCTTCGACTTCGGCAACTCGTTCCGTCAGGGCTATCCGGTCCGCGAGTACATCGGCCGGATGTTCCCGCACACGCTCGTGCTCGTGCTGGCCAGCGCGGTGATCGCCGCGCTGGTCGGCGTCCCGATCGGGATCGTCTCGGCGCTCAAGCGGCGCAACCCGCTGGTCGACTACCCGCTGCGCATCTTCGCCCTGCTCGGTCTCTCCATGCCGGTCTTCTGGCTGGGCATCCTGCTGTTGATGGTGTTCTCGCTGCGCTTCGATCTCTTCCCGCTGATCGGCGGTGGCGACCTCGACGGCGCCATCGAGATGGTCCGCACCGGCGAGATGTTTCTCTATCCGCGGGACTTCCTGGCCGCGGTGGGCAGCGTGCTCCATCACCTGGCGCTGCCCGCCCTGGCCCTGGGCTTCACGCTGGCCGCCACCGTGAGCCGGCTCTCGCGCTCGGCCATGCTCGAGGTGATCAGCCAGGACTACATCCGCACCGCGCGCTCGAAGGGCCAGAGCGAGCGCCTGGTCGTCTACAAGCACGCGCTCCGCAACATGATGGTGCCGCTGCTCACCATCATCGGGCTCTTCGTGGCCATCGCGCTGACCGGCACCGTGCTGACCGAGACCGTCTTCACGCGGCCCGGGCTCGGCAAGATGCTGGTCGACGCCATCGGCGCCCGCGATTACCCCTTGGCCCAGGGCGCCATCACCGTGTTCACGATGACCATCATCGCGGTCAACCTCGTGGTCGACATCATGTACGCGGTGGTCGACCCGCGGATCACCTACCGGTAGGCGCGGCCATGGCCATCATGCGCGACGTCGCCGCGACGGATGTGACCGCGATCGTCGGAAGGGACGAGAGCCGGGAGCGGTCGCTCAAGCGCCAGCTCCGCCGCTATCTCCCGATCGGCATCGGCGCCCTGCTGGCCGTCGCCATGATCGTGATGGCGGCGGCCGCCCCCTACATCGCCCCGCTGAGCCCGTCGGCCCAGTTCTCCGACGCGGTGCTGAAGGGTCCGGGCGCTCAGGACCGCCACATGCTCGGAACCGACGAGTTCGGCCGCGACGTGTGGAGCCGCATCATCTGGGGCGCGCGGGTCTCGCTCCAGGTCGGTCTGGCCTCGGTGTTCTTCGGGTTCGCCATCGGGGTGCCGCTCGGCATCCTGGCCGGTGTGCAGGGCGGGCGCACCGAGACGCTCGTCATGCGCTGCGCCGACATGTTCATGGCGTTTCCCACGCTGCTGCTGGCGCTGATCATCGTGACCGCGCTGGGCGGCACGCTTCAGAACGAGATCCTGGCCATCGGTGTGGCCCTGACCCCGAACTTCATCCGTCTGTCGCGGAGCCTCGCGCTGACGATCCGCGAGCAGGACTACATCCTCGCCGCCCGCGCGCTGGGCAGCGGGCAGATCCGGGTGATGGCGCGTCACGTCTTCCCCAACGCGCTCTACGCGCTCGTCGTGGTGGGCACGCTCTACATCGCGACCGCGATCCGCACGGAAGCCGGGCTCTCGTTCCTCGGCCTGGGCATCCCGCCGCCCACGCCGAGCTGGGGCAACATCCTCAGCGAGGGGCGCCAGTACATCAAGTGCTGCCCGTGGATCACCACGTTCTCGGGACTCGCGATCATGCTGGCGGTGCTGGCGTTCAACCTGGTCGGTGATTCGCTCCGCGATCTCCTCGACCCGCGACTGAAGGGCGAGTAGTAATCCTCCGCGTCCCGCCCCGTTGGCGAGTGGTGATCGCCCTGTTCACCGTCGTCGCCGCCATTTCCATGTCGGTGTCGGCGTTCGGGGTCTTCCTGCCCGTCCTCAACGCGACCTTCGGCTGGACGCGCGGGGCGATCTCGGTGGCGCTGTCGATCAACCTGGCCCTCGGCGGCGCGGCGGCCTTCGCGGTGGCCAGCGTGGCCGATCGGCGGGGACCGCGCGGCGTGCTCGCGTTGACGGTCCTGATCGGCGCGGCCGGGCTCTTGCTGACCTCGCGGATCTCGGCGCTCTGGCAGTTCTACCTGTCGTACGGCGTCATGGTCGGGATCGGCTTCTCGTCCGTGTACGTGCTCACCACCGCCACCGTGTCGCGGTGGTTCGTGGAGCGGCGGGGCCTGGCCCTGGCCGTCGTGCTGAGCGGTTTCAATCTCGGATGGTTGATCGGCGGCCCGGTGGCGGCCATGCTGATCTCGCTGTTGGGCTGGCGGGCCGCGTACGTCGTGCTCGGGCTCGTCGTCTGCGGCATCGGCGTCCCCGCTTGTACGCGGGTGCGCTATCCGCAACCGCTCGACGTCACGCGGGGCGAGGCGTTCGCCGGGCGCGGCGAGACGTCGGCCGCGGTGCGGGCCAGTCTCCGGAGCGCGCTGCGCGATCCGCGCCTGTGGCTGCTGACCTTCGGGTGGTTCTCGACCGGGCTCGTATTCATGATGATCACCGCGCACTGCGTGCCGTTCGCGCGGGACCGCGGCCTGCCGTTGGAACAGGCGTCGCTCCTGTTGACGGCGTACGGCATCGGCTCGGCCACAGGTCGCCTCGGCTCGGGACTCGTCGCCGATCGCTTCGGGGCGACCGTGACGATGTACGCCTGCGTGGCCATTCAGGCGCTCGCCCTCGGCTTCCTCGTCGGCGCCCCTCCGGCGTGGGCGCTCATGCCGGTGCTGGTCGTGTTCGGGCTGGGAGCCTCCGGCGCCGACAACGCGGTCGTCAAGATCGTGCCCGAGGTGTTCGGGCTGGCGGCGCTCGCGAGCGTCATGAGCGTGCTGAGCCTCGGCTGGCGATTCGGCGCCGCCCTCGGTCCCGCCGGCGCCGGCTTCCTCTACGACCTCACGCGCTCGTATACGGTCCCGTTCAGCGCCGGCCTCGGGATCCTCGCCGTCAGCGTGGTCCTCTTCACCCTCGCGACGCGCCGGACGTAACCCGGTTCGGCCGCGTCAGACGGACGCGTGCGCTCCGTCGAGCGCGCGGCGGATGGCCTCGACGATGCGCGGGCGATCGGGGAGTGCGGCTTGTTCCAGCGGCGGGCTGAAGGGGACGGGGACGGGCGCCGCGCACACGCGCTGCGGCGGCGCCTTGAGCGCGCGGAACGTGTCCGGGTCTTCGGTGACGAGCGCGATGATCTCGGAGGCGGCCGAACAGGTTGCCGGCGCCTCGTCGACGACCACGAGCCGCCCGGTCTTCCGCACCGAGGTGCGGATCGTCTCCACGTCCAGCGGCACCAGCGTGCGCGGGTCGATCACCTCGACGGAGATGCCTTCCGTGGCGAGCTGCTCGGCCACGGCCAGCGACTCGCGCACATAGTAGGCGAGCCCGACCACGGTGACGTCGCGCCCCTCGCGCTTGATCTCGGCCACGCCGAGCGGGACGGTCACGTCGTCGTCGGGCACCGGGCCCACGACCGAGGCGAGGCGGCTGCACTCGAAGAAGATCACTGGGTTGTTGTCGCGGATCGCGCTCTTGAGCAGGCCCTTGGCGTCGGCCGGGGTCGAGGGCAGCACGATCTTCAGCCCGGCCAGGTGCATGAACATCGAATACGGGCTCTGCGAGTGCTGGGCCGCGACCTGCGATCCGCCGCCGGTGGTGCAGCGATACGTCACCGGGAAATCGGCCTGGCCGCCGAACATGTACCGGATCTTGCTCGCCTGGTTCACGATCTGGTCCATGGCCACGAACATGAACGTGACCATGCCCCAGTGGATGACCGGGCGGAAGCCGCTGCCGGCGGCGCCGAGCCCGATGCCGGTGAAGGCCGACTCGGAGATCGGGGTGATGCGCACGCGCTGATCGCCGAACTTCTGCTCGAGTGCTACCGCCCGCCGGGTGGCCAGCGTGAACACGCGCTCGTCGCGCTGCATCTCCTCGATCATGGCTTCGTCGAGGGCCTGGAGGAAGTTGATCTCACGCATGCTTTCGCTCCTACTCCGCGAACATGTCGACGAGCAGGTCCTTGGGATCGGGGTACGGGCTGGCCTCGGCGAAGTCGACGGCGGTCTCCAGATCGCGCTTCACCCGCTCGCGCATGGCCTGGGTGTCGGCGGCGGTGAGGATCCCGCGGCCGGTGAGATCGCCCTCGTGGCGCGCGATCGCGTCACGCGCGGGGGATTTCCAGCTTTCGAGCACCTTGGGGTCGCGCGTTTCCGGCGGCGGCACGTCGCGCATGGCGTGAAAGAGCCAGCGGAACGTCTTGCAGTGGAGCAGCGTCGGGCCCTCGCCCCGTCGTGCGCGTTCGACGGCCGTCTCGGAGGCTTCGCGCACCGCCGAGACGTCGTTGCCGTCGACGGTGACGCCGGGGATCCCGTAGGCGTTCGCATGAGCCGCGATGTCCTGGACGACACGCACGGACTCGACCGCGTTGTCGGCGCCCCACTGGTTGTTCTCGCACACGAAGAGCAGCGGCAGCTTCCACACCGAGGCGATGTTGAGGCTCTCGTGAAACTCGCCCTCGCCCGTGGCACCGTCGCCGAAGAAGCACGCGGTGACGCCGCCCGCGCCCTCGAGCTGGGCGGCCAGCGCGGCCCCGCACGCGATGGGCAGCCCGGCGCCCACGATCCCGTTGGCCCCGAGCATGCCGATCGAGAAGTCCGCGATGTGCATCGAGCCGCCCTTGCCCTTGCAGTAGCCGTCGACCCGTCCGAACAGCTCGGCCATCATCCGGTTGATGTCCGCGCCCTTGGCGATGCAGTGCCCGTGCCCGCGATGCGTGCTGGTGATCCGATCGGTCGTTTTCAACACCGAGCACACCCCGACGGCCACGGCTTCCTCGCCGACGTAGGGATGCAGCGCCCCGTGGACCCGCCGCGCCTTCCGCAACTCGATCGCCAGCAGATCGAACTCGCGGATCAGGATCATCTTGCGCAGCATCTCGACGAGATCGGGTTTGCTCGGCGTCATGGCAACTCCTCCACAATCAGTCGGCCGCGCTCAGTGTAGGCCAGATGTCTTACTCGAACCACTTGCGCTTGAGCGTGACCTTGGCGGCGTTGGGGCCGGCGCTGTTGGCCTCGACGTAGATCGCCTGGCCGGGGTGGCGCAAGGGCTTGTCGTCGAAGCGGTCGCGCAGCCAGTCGCACATCGCGCCGTGCAGCGGCGCCGCCCAGTTGTTGGTGCCGCTGTCGCCTCCGCCGATGGACGGCATGTGGTGCTGGTCGGCGAAGACCCACAGCTCGGCCGGCGCTTTCACCTGATCGAACATCCGACACACCTCGTCGAGCGGCCCGCGCGGATCGTATTCGCCGACGGCCATGAGAGTCGGGCACGCGATCTTGTCGAGGTGCCCCTCGAGCGTCATCGCCTCCATGACAGCGTCCAGCTCGGCCTCGGTCTTCGACTGGGTGAGGTACGCGAAGAGCTGTTTCCAGCGCGGTGACTCGAGATCCATCAGGAAGTACTTCTCGCACACCGACGCGGCCGGCGCCGCGATCCCGCGCAGGCGCCGATCGTGGGCGGCGAACCTGAGTCCCCAGAACGCGCCCAGGCTGATCGCGTACACGCCGACCTTCGTCGCGTCGATCTCCGGCTGCTTCAGCAAATGGTCGAGCGCCACGCTGGACGCGTCCTCGAAGCTGTCGGCGGTGACCTTGATGTTTCTCAGATTACTCTCCGCGTGCCCGGGTCCGTCGAAGCAGAACACGTGCATCCCGCGCTGCAGCGCCGGGTTGAAGTACGGATGCGGCCACGCCTCCTTGACGGTGTCGCAGCCGGGGACGTAGAAGACCAGCGGCGCCTTGTCGCGCCCCGGACACAGATGCAGGTTGCCGGAGACCACGCTGCCCTTCCAGGGGATGTCGATGTGCTCGATGCGGTACGGCGCCAGCGCGATGACCTGGTCGTAGCAGCGACGCACGCCCGCGTAGAGGTAGCGCTTCTCGTCGTTGTTCTCGAAGACGACGTGCTGGGCGCCCGCGTACTGGAGCGTCGCCTGGAAGTAGAAGTCGAGCGCGGTCTCGCGATGGCCGGCGTCCGCCTCGGCCTTGGCCATCGCCTCCGTCCGTCGCGCGGCCAGCCCGAGGTGCTTGCTGATCATGTCGTGGCTGTGCACGCTCTTCGGCAGCCGCCCCCGCCCGTCGCCCTGGAAGTGAAAGACCTTCCCGGTCTCCTGGATCACGTAATCCAGCATCCACTGCTGACTGTCCCGCGCGAGCGGCGTCCGCCCGCGCACCGTGGTCTTCGTCCGTGCCATGCGAATGCTCCTCCCGAGACGTGAAGCTGGGCGCTCCGCCGCGACGGAGCATAGCTCAGCTCGCCGAAGCCTGCCGTTCCCGCGTGGCTCGTTGGCTCCGCCAGAGGACGGTGAGCGCCGCAACCGAGACGAGGCCGCCGATCCCGCCGAGCGCGCAGGCCGTCGGAGTCCCCAGCGCTTCGGCAACCCAGCCGACGGAGAGGGCGCCGAAGGGAGTGACGCCGGCGAAGACCACCGCGTAGAGGCTCATCACGCGGCCGCGGAGATGGTCGGGGGCGGTGAGCTGCAGGAGCGTGTTGCAGGTGGCCTGGAAGGTGATCTGGGCCACGCCCATCACCACCAGCGTGGCGGAGGCGACCGCGAAGCTCGGGGCGAAGGCGAGCGCGAAGGTGCCGGCGGAGACGAGGAGGCCGGCGGCGACCGGCAGCACGATCGGCGGGCGGCCGTGGACGACCATCGCCAGCGTGAGCCCGCCCACGATCGCGCCGCCGCCGAGCGAGGCCATGAGCCAGCCGAACGTATCGGCGCCCCCGTGGAGCATCTGCTTGGTCACGAGCGGGACGATGACGTTGAAGTTGAGGACGAAGAAGCTCACCATCAACAGCAGCGTGAGAATGAACCGGATCAGCGGCGTGGTCATCGCGTACTGGATGCCGCCGCGGATGCGCTCGGTGAACGTGGCGCGGCCCGAGTGATGCGATGCGCCCTCGGTGCGTAAACTCGCCAGGGCGCCGATCACCGCCACGAAGCTCAGCGTGTTGAGCAGGAACGCCTGGGCCAGGCCGAAGCGCGCGATGAGCAGGCCGGCCACCGCGGGGCCGATCAGCCGCGCGGAGTTGAACATCGAGGAGTTCAGCGCGATCGCGTTCATGAGCTGCGACTTTCCGACCAGGTCGGTGACGAAGGCCTGGCGCGTCGGCATGTCGAGCGACTGGGCGAGACCGTAGACGGTGGCGAGCACGGCCACGTGCCAGTACTGGACGTGCCCGGTCCACACCAGGATGGTCAGCACGAGCGCCTGGAGCATCAGCACGGTCTGGGTGAGCATCAGCAGCCGGCGCTTGGAGAGCCGGTCGGCGATGGCGCCGCCGGGGATCGCGAAGAGCAGCACCGGCGTGAACTGAAGGCTGCTGATGAGCCCGAGCTTGAACGCTGAGTTCGTCAGCTCGAGGACTAACCACGCCTGTCCCACGCGCTGCATCCACGTCCCGATCAGCGAGACGAGCTGGCCGAGCCAGAACACGCGGAAGTCGCGCTGCTTCAGCGCGCTGAAACCCGTCGGTAACCTAGCCACGGGTCCCCAGCGCTCGGAGCACCTCGATAGAGCCGGGGCACCCCTCGAAAGCGCTTCTTCTCACTCGCTCGTCCCCGCGCCCGTGTACTCGCGCCCGCGCGCGAGCCACAGCTCGCGCCCCGCGACCTCGCCCGCGGCGAGCTGGCGACTGAATTCCGCCTTGGCCTGGGCGATCAGCGCGGGCTCGGTGAGCAGCTCCGCCGCGGTCATGGCCAGCGCCGCCGCGCCTTCGACGACCGCCGTATCCCCGGCCGGCGAGGCTGACGCCGTCGCGAACTCCACCGTGTGGTTGGCGATGGTCTCCGGCACGATCGCGAAGTACGCGTGCACGGCGGGCAGGATCTGGCTGATGTCGCCCATGTCCGTCGAGCCCATGCGCTCATTGGGGGCGGGATCGATCACCATGCGGCCGATCGTGGCCATGTTGCGCGCCATCACATCCGCGATGGTCGGGTTCGGCACCGTGTTGTCGTAGCCGCGCGTCTCCTTCCACTCGAGCCTGGCCCCGGTCGACGTGGCGCCGGCCTCGGCGGCCTGGCGCAGCATCGTGATGAGGTTCCGCTGGTACGCGCGGTCGCGCGCGCGCACGGAGAAGCGCGCGGAGGCGCGGGCGGGGATGATGTTCACGGCGTCGCCGCCGTGGGTGATGATCCCGTGCACGCGCGCGTCGGCCCGCATCTGAAGCCGCCGCGCGTTGACCCCGACGAAGGTCTGGATGACGGCCTCGAGCGCGTTGATCCCGAGGTCGGGGGCGCCCGCCGCGTGCGAGGCCTTGCCGTGAAAGACCAGCTCGACCCGGCTGCTGGCCAGTGAGCTGCGCCGCACCATGTCGCTCCGCGAGGGATGGAGCATGAACGACGCGTCGACATCGTCGAACACGCCGGCCTGAGCCAGCAGGATCTTGCCGCCGCCGCCCTCTTCGCCCGGCGTGCCGATGATGGCCACGCGCCCGGCGAACCGCTGACCGCTGCGCGCCAGCGCGAGGCCTGCGCCGAGCGCGCTGGTCGCGATGATGTTGTGACCGCACGCGTGACCGATGCCGGGCAACGCGTCGTACTCGGCGAGGATCGCCAGCGTCGGTCCTGGCTCGCCGCCGTCGATCTCCGCCCTGAACGCGGTCGCGAGACCGCCGACCCCGCGCTCCACGCGCAGGCCGCCGCGCTCGAGCTCGTCGGCCAGCCGGGCGCTGGCGTGGTGCTCATTGAAGAGCAGCTCCGGGTTGGCGTGGATGTCGTGGCTCGTCGCCAGCAGTTGCCCGCGCAGCCCGTCCACCGCCGTGCGGATGCGTGCCTTCCATCCCTCGAGATCGATGCCCATGATCAGTTCCTCCGCTGAATTCCCGTGCTCGAGCGACCCAGGGTAACCCTGTTTTTGCCCGTGATGTGCGCTGGTGTTGCGCGACGGCTGGAACGATAATCAGGCGCACCTGAGGGGCGAGGGGACCGAGGATCAACCGAGCTTGCAAAGGAGGTTCGCGATGGCGACCGACAAGCTGATCTCCGCCGATTCTCACGTGAGCGAGCCGACCGACCTGTGGGTCAAGGGGGTCGACAAGCAGTACCGCGACCGGGCCCCTCGCCTGGTGCCCAACCCGCGCGACCCCGACGGCGCCTACTTCCACTACGAAGGCTACGCGCCGCATCCGATCGGCATCGGCCTCGGCGCTGGTAAATCTCCCGAGGAGCTCGCGCAGTTCCTCACCCGCGGCACGTACGCTGACGCGCGTCCGGGCGGCTGGGATCCCGCCGAGCGCCTGAAGGACAACGAGCTGGACGGCGTCGAGGGCGACGTGCTCTACACGACCCTGGGCTTCCGCATCTTCTGGCTCAAGGACGCGGCGCTCCAGCAGGAGTGCTTCCGCGTCTACAACGATTGGCTGGCGGCGTATTGCAGCTACGCCCCCAAGCGGATGGCGGGCCTGGCCATGATCTGCCTGTACGATCCCAAGGCCGGCGCCCAGGAGCTCGAGCGCTGCGCCAAGCTCGGGCTCAAGGGCGCGATGATCTGGTGCTCGCCGCCGTCGGATCAGCCGTACAGCTCGGAGGTCTACGATCCCTTCTGGGCGGCGGCCCAGGAACACAAGATGCCCGTCAGCCTGCACGCGATCACCGGCATGGGCTGGGAGAGCCAGTGGGACTTCGGCGATCGCTACATGCGGTCCACCGTGCTGCCCCACGAAGTCGAGCGCTCGCTCAGCGTGCTGATGTTCTCGGGCGTGCTCGACCGCTTCCCCGAGCTGCAGATCGTCTCGGCCGAGAACAACTGCGGATGGCTACCCTACTACCTGCAGCGCATGGACCGCACGTACGTGCGCGGCCGCGGCGCCGCCGGCTTCAAGGTCCAGCTCAAGCCCAGCGAGTACTGGCAGCGCCAGATGCACTGCACGTACATCGACGACTTCGTGGGCGTCGCCCAGCGCCAGTTCATCGGCGTGGATCGGATGATGTGGTCGTCCGACTATCCGCACCAGGCCTCGTCGTGGCCGCACTCGCAGGAGGTCGTCGCGCGCGACTTCAAGGACGCGAGCCCGGAGGAACGCTTCAAGATCACCCGGGGCAACGTCGCCAAGCTCTACGGCTTCGAGCTCTAATGGTGCTCGCGGAATTGGTTGACGGGCTCGCGTCGGGAGTCGGCTGGCCTAGGTCCTCGAAAAGAGGAGCTGCGCTCCTCTTTTCTGCGAAATCGGCGCTCGACCCCCGACGCGAGCCCGTCAACCAATTCCGCGAGAATCATTAGCCGAGGGGCGCGGCGATCGTCGAGACGCGCGGGCTCACCAAGCGGTTCGGCGGCGTGGTGGCGGTCGACGCCCTGTCGCTCGCGATCGGGCAGGGCGAGATCCGCGGGCTCATCGGGCCGAACGGATCGGGCAAGACCACGACCGTGAATCTCTTGTCCGGTCTGTACCGCGCGGATGCCGGCGAGATCTACCTGCGCGGCGAACGGACCGATCGGTTGCGCCCGCACGAGATCGCCGCGCGCGGCGTGGGCCGGACGTTTCAGGTCCCCAAGCTGTTCGCCAACATGACCGTGCTGGAAAACGTGCTGGTGCCGGCCCTGGCCGCGCTCGATCGCGGCGCGGACCGCCCGATGAACGAGATCCTCGAGGGCGCGCGACGGCTGCTGGAGTTCGTGACGCTGGAGCCGCTGCGCGACGCCCTCGCCAAGGAGCTGTCGGGCGGCCAGGCCATGCTGGCCCAGCTCGCCCGCGCGTTCATGATGCGGCCGCTGCACCTGCTCTTGCTGGACGAGCCGTTCGCCGGCGTCCATCCCACCATCCGGTCGATCATCATCGAAGCGGTGATCCGCATGAACCAGGAAGAGGGCGTGACCGTGCTGGTGGTGTCGCACGAGATGGCCGAGCTGCGCCGCCTGTGCTCTCGCGTCTCCGTGATGCACGAGGGCACGCTCATCGCCGAAGGATCGCTCGACGAGGTCGCCAACGACGCGCGGGTGCTCGAGGCGTACCTCGGACGCTGACGTGCAGGCACTGCTCCAGCTCGAGGGGGTCCACGCCGGCTACGTCGAGGGCATCGACATCCTGGCCGGGATCGATCTCCGGGTCGAGCGCGGCACCATCACCGGCATCATCGGCCCCAACGGCGCCGGTAAATCGACGCTGCTGCGGACGATCTTCGGCTTTCTGCATCCCCATCGCGGCCGGGTCGTGTTCGACGGAGAAGAGATTCACGGCCTGGCGCCGCACGCGGTCAAGCGGCGCGGCATCGGATACGTGACCCAGGGCGCGAATATCTTTCCCCAGCTCACCGTCGACGAGAACCTCCGGCTGGGGGCGTGGGTGCTGAGACGCGAGCGCGGGCGCGTGGCCGCGCTGATCGATCACGCCTACACCGCGTTCCCGCGGCTGGCCGCGCGGCGTCGGATGCGCGCGACCATGCTCAGCGGCGGCGAGGCCAAGATGCTGTCGCTGGCCAAGGAGGCGATGACCGAGCCGCGGCTGCTGCTCGTGGACGAGCCGTCGGCCGGGCTCGCCCCGCGCATCACCGACCAGATCTACGCGCGGCTCCTGGAGACGCGCGAGCGGGGCCTGACCATTCTTCTCGTCGATCAGAACATCGCCAAGGCGGTCGAGGTGTCCGATTACGTCTACCTGATCGAGCGCGGCCAGGTCCATCGCGAGGGGCCGCGCGAGAGCTTCGCTCCGCACCTGCGCGACATCATCCGTGACGCGCTGCTCGGCGCCTGAGCGCCCGTGACGTCAGCCCGTCGGCTCGGCTGGGTCCTGCTCGGCGGGATCGCGCTGGCCTGGCTGCCCTGGGCGCTCTCCGAGTACCACACACACATCTGCATCGTCAGTCTCTACTACGTGATCCTCGCCATCGGCTGGAACCTGCTCGCGGGATACGCCGGCCAGTTCTCGCTCGCCCACCACACCTTCGCCGGGATCGGCGCGTACACGTCGGCGCTCCTCGTCCATCACACAGGCGTGCCGATCGTCGTCGGCATCGCGGCGGGGGTGGTGCTGGCCTCCGCGGTCGGCTACGTGCTCGGGACGCTCTGCCTGCGCATGCGGGCGATCTACCTGGCCCTGGCCACATGGGCGTTCGCCGAATCGGTGCGCCTGTTGATCCAGGTCGAGTACGGGTTCACCCGCGGCGATCTCGGCTTCCGCACGCCACTGCTCTTCGGCACCCCCCACCCGACCAAGTACTTCTATCTCTTTCTCGGGGTCGCCCTGGCCGTCGGGCTGGTGGCGCGCCGCCTCATCGGCTCGCGCGTCGGGACGTATTTGAGAGCGATCCGCGACGACGAAGAAGCCGCCGCCACCATGGGCATCGACACGTTCAAGTGGAAGCGCGCCGCCTTCGTGATCTCCGCCGCCTTCGCCGCGCTGGGCGGCGGCCTCCTCGGCCACTACATCGGCCTGCTCTCCCCGTCCCCGATGAAGTTCAACGAAATGGCCATGATCATCATCATGGTCGTCGTCGGCGGCCTGAGAACGTTCCCCGGCCCCATCATCGGCGCCATCTTCATCGAGCTGCTCTCCGAGCTCCTCCGCGGCTGGGGCGAAATCCGCATGGTCCTCTTCGCGCTGCTCGTCCTCGTAGTCGTCCGCGCCTATCCGGCGGGGCTCCTCGGCCTCACGGGCGCAGCGCTCTCGGTCATGCGAAATCGAGGGCCGGTTCGATTCAGTCGGCGCTCCGCTTCGCGATGAGCTCACGGACAAGCGGTACGAGTTCGACGGGCACTTCCATCTTCATTCCTCGGATGGTTAGCCTCCAACTTGTTCAAAAGAGAAGTGCCGAAGGTCGGCACGGTCCCGCGCGTGCTCGATCGTGAGAGCGCAGATCTTCCCTTGACCGTCGATGTCCAGCTGGGTGTTTTCGTCGAGATCCTTGGTCTCGGCTACGCTCCCGGCTTTGAACTCGATGTATAGCGTATCGGTATCTTGGAAGTACGTGACCTTCATGGCTCGAACGAACGGTCGAAGAACGCATTGTGTATCGTTTCGCCGTCGGGCAAGAGCACGACGCGGAGGAATCGATCACCCATCTCTCGGATGGGCGCCCAACGACGAATCCGACCGTCCGCCTGAATCACCTCCCTCACGGGGTGCTCGATGACCGCACGATCCGTGCGGAGCCGGATCGTCTGGAAGTATCGCGCAGCTTTCAACGCCACTCTCAAGCGCTCAGACGAGGCGTTCGCGCTCGCCGAAGAGGCCGGTGGGGCGGATGACGAGGAGGGCGATGAGGAAGACGAAGCCGTAGAGGTCTTTGTAGGCGGGGGAGAGGAAGACGGAGCCGAGGGCCTCGATCACGCCGAGGAGGACGCCGCCGACGATCGAGCCGAGGACGGAGCCGAGGCCGCCGATCACGATGATCTCGAAGCCTTTGAAGGTCGAGATCGCTCCGTTCTCCGGATAGACGAGGAAGTCAGGCGCCAATAGCGCGCCCGCGGCCGCGGCCAGCGCGACGCCCACCCCGAACGCCACCATGTCCAGCCGGAGCACGTCGACGCCCGCGGTCTGGATACCGACGCGGTTCTGCGCGGCGCCGCGAAACGCCATGCCCACCCACGTTCGCTTGACGAGGAGATAGAAGAGGCCGAGCAGCGCCAGGGTGGCGATCAGCGCCACGAAGCGATTGCCCGAGATCGGCAGCGTGAGCAGCGTGGTGGGTCGCGCGTAGTCCTTCGGCGCGTACTGGTTGGGGCCGCCGAGGACGATCGCGAGGTTGCGGAAGAGGACCATGAGCACGATCGTGACGATCGTCGCGTACTCGTCGCGCCGCTCGATCCCGCGCACGTACATCGGGCGCAGGAGCACGCGCTGGGTGACGAGGCCGAGCACGAACACCGCGCCCATCGTCAGCGGCAGGGCCAGCCACCACAGCCCCGCGCCCAGCACGGAGGCGAGCAGCGCGTACTGGACGTAGCTGCCGATCATGTAGAACTCGCCCATGGCCCAGTTGATCATCTTCATGATGCCGTAGATGAACGTGATCCCCAGAGCCATCAGGCTGTAGATGATCCCGATGACGAGTCCGGAGAGCACGTACTGGGACAGGAGGTGCGCGTCCACCTCCTACTTCTTCGGCGCCGCCATCAGGTCGCCGGTCTTGAACTCGGCCGGGAACACGATCTTGGCCTCGGTGAACGCCTGCTCGGGCTTGGTGTACTGCATGAACAGCATCGGCGGCGTCCATTGCTGCCAGTACGGGCCTTCGCCCCGCGCGAAGCTGATCGTGCCGTTCCAGCCCTCGAACTTGCCCGCGAGCAGGGCCTTGACGAGATTCTCACCGGTGTCGCTCTTGGCGGCGTTCAGTGCGTCGGCGAGGAGCGTGATCTGCGCGTAGCCGTTGAGCGCGCCGTAGACGGGATCCTCCTTGAACTCGGCGCGGTACTTCGTCCGGAATGCTTCGCCGCGCGGGGTGAGCTTCATGGTCGGATGGTAATAGGTGATGAAGGTCAGATACGTGCCCTTCTCACCCAGGTTCTTCCAGAACTCCGGGCGCGCCGGCAAGTCGTACGACACCAGCATCGGCGTCGCCGGGAACAGCCCGACGTCGTAGGCCTGCTTGATGATGAGATAGGTCGGCGTGCCGATGCCCACGTTGATGAACAGGTCCGGCTTCCAGTTCTTGATCTCGAGCAGCTGCGGGGTGAGATCGACCACGGCCCGGTCGAAGATCATGGTCTTCAGCTCGGCCCCGACGTCCATGCTCTTGAAGAGCTTCTTGGTGTCCTCGACCACGCCGACCCCGTAGTCGGTGTTCTCGGCCAGCACGACCACGCGCTTGAAGCCCTGCTGCTTGATCCAGCGGTTCCACAACCCGACCCGGTCGGGATCGATCACGTGGGTCCGGAAGGTGTAGGTGAGGTGCCGCTCGGTGATGCCCTTGGCCGAGGCCTGGGTCGAGAAGACCGGGATCTTGAACTGCTCGGCGAGGTCTTGCACCGCGCCCATCACCGAGCTGTGAAACTGACCGATCACGGCCACCGCGCGGTCCTGGCTCGCCAGCTTGCGGAATCCGGCCACACCCTTTTCCGGCGTTCCGGAATCGTCCTCGATGTGGAGCTCGATCTTCCGTCCGCCGAGCACGCCGCCGCGCGCGTTCACGTCGTCGGCGGCCATCTTGGCGCCGCGCACGATGAATTGTCCGGCCGAGGCGTCGCCGGGCGGCGACAGCGGGGTCAGCACGCCGATCTTCACCGGGTTCTGGGCGAGCGCCGGCGCGAGGGGGCCGACACCGACGATCACCGCGAGCACCACGACGAGTCCCACGAGCCAGGAGCGCGTTGTCATATCGAGTCTCCCATCGCAGAGGTCGGAAGCGTGGCGCCTATTATGCGCCACCGCGCGGTGTCGGGGTCGGCGGCTCAGGGAGTCTGCGGCGCCGGCGTGACCGGCCGGCTCAGCGCGTGGGCGACGGCCTCGAGCCGCTTGCGCATTTCCTCGCGCAGCTGGCCACGGCCGACCGAGCGCTTGAGCTGATTGCCGACGCCCAGCACCTCGTCGGTGGAGAAGCGGCAGGCGGCGAAGACCACCGTGCCGTTGCCGTAGGCGAACGCGCCGGTGATGATCTGGGCCGCGTTGTAGGAGTGCCCCACGTAGAAATAGCGCTCGACGTGCACGACCAGGTCAGGCCCGCGCATGACCATCTGGTGAAGGAGGCTCAGCTGCGGCCGTCGCTGCACGCGACGCTTGATCCAGTAGACGCGGTTGACGAGTTCCGGCGGCTGGCCGGCCGGATAGCTGGTCAGCGCTTCCCGAAGCCGGGGGCCGTAGCGGGCGACTCGCTCGGCGTCGGCGAGACCGAGCCGTAGCTGCGCCGCCGGATCGGTGGCCGCGCCGGCGGCGCGCGCGTACGGCGCCATCGCGCCGAGCCCTCCGCGCTCGTACGCCTGCCAGCGATCGCGCAGCAGTTTCCGATATCCGTCCGCGCCCTGCGGCGCCGTCACCGGTGACGTTCGCAAGGCGCGGAGCGCGTCGATCTCGGCCGGGGAGACATTGAAGCGCGTGCCCGGCGCGGCGTCGAGCAGACTCTCCGCCTCGCCGCGCTCCTTGTCGGTGAAGAGCACCGCGGGAAGCGCGTCGCGGCCGTGTGCCGAGATGGTCGCATCGTGAGCGAGCAGGTCGCCGGAGCCCAGGTACTCGGCGACGTGATCGAGCGGCGCCGAGACGAAGACCGCGAGACCGACGGCCAGCTCCCGCTCGCTGGTCTCGTTGACGGGGTAGGAGACGACCTCGTTGCGAAGCAGCTGACGGC
>DATHGT010000320.1:0-4854 GCA_035317605.1 Candidatus Acidiferrum sp.
CATCACGCCTGCGAGGGACCAAGCCATGCGCGTCGTCTGCTACCTCAACCAGTTCTTCGGTCAGCTCGGCGGCGAGGACAAGGCCGGCCTCGGACCGCAGATTTCCACCGGGGCGGTCGGACCCGCGCGGGCCGTGCAGCAGGCGCTGGGCGGCGCGGGCACCGTCGTGGCCACCGTGATCTGCGGCGACAACTACGTGGCCGAGCAGACCGAGCGCGCCGTCGGTGAGCTGCTCGAGCTGGTCGCGGCACAGCGTCCGGACCTGGTGATCGCGGGACCCGCGTTTCTCGCCGGCCGCTACGGGGTCGCGTGTGGCGCGCTCTGTGCCGCCGTTCAGTCGAAGCTCGGCGTTCCCGCGGTGACCGGGATGCACGCCGAGAACCCCGGCGTCGACCTCTATCGGCGCCAGGTGTACGTCGTTCAGACCGGCGCTGAAGCCACCCGAATGCTGGATGACGCCGGACGCATGGTCGCGCTCGGGCTCAAGCTCGTCAGCGGCGAGGCGCTCGGCACGCCGGCGGCCGAGGGCTACTTCGCGCGCGGGATGACCCGCAACGCGGTGGCCAGTCGCAACGGCGCCGAGCGCGCGGTCGCGATGCTGTTGGACAAACTTGCCGGGCGTCCGTTCGAGAGCGAGGTTCCGCTCCCCGACTTCCCCGCGGTCCCCGCGCCCCGTCTGCTGAAGACGCTCGAGGGCGCCACGATCGCGCTGGTCACCGACGGCGGCTGGGTTCCCCAGGGCAATCCCGACGGTATCGAGGCGCTGAACGCGACCCGCTATGGCGCCTACAGCATCGAGGGCAAGTCGACCCTCGACGCCGGGCAGTACGACAACGTCCATCGCGGCTACGACACGACCTACGTGAAGAAGGACCCGCACCGGCTGGTGCCCGTCGACGTCGTCCGCGAGCTGGAGAAGATCGGGACCATCGGCAAGCTCCACGAGACCGTCTACTCCACGGTCGGCGTGGCCACGACGCTGGCCCACAGCGCGCGGATGGGCAAGGAGATCGCGGCCAAGCTCAAGGAAGCCGGTGTCGACGCGGTGATTCTGACTTCCACCTGAGGGACCAGCACTCGCTGCGGGGCAGCGATCGCCAAGGAGCTGGAGCGCGCCGGACTTCCGACCGTGCAGGTCTCGACGATGACGCCGGTGGCGGTGATGATCGGCGCCAACCGCGTGGTGCCGGCCGCCGGCATCATCCATCCGCTCGGCAACGCCGACCTGTCGCCGGAGGAAGAAAAGGCGTTGCGCCGTCGCATCGTCGAGAAGGCGCTGCAGGCGCTCAAGACCGAGGTCTCTCAGCCGACGGTGTTCACGGGCGAATGAGCGGACCCGTTCGGCTGGATGTCTTCTCGGATTATCTGTGTCCCTGGTGCTACAACGCCGCCGTCCGAGTCGCCGAGGTCGAGCGCGAGTACGGCGACCGCGTGGAGATTCACTGGCGCGCGTTTCCGCTGATCCCCGACCAGCAGCCGGGACGGCGCGTGACCCAAAAGATGCGCGAGGGCCGCGCGCGGGTCGCCGCCGAGGAGCCGCGCGCGCTGTTCGTCACGCCCGAACTGGACACCGCGCTGCCCGCCTCCAGCGTTCCCGCCCAGACCGCGGCCAAGTGCGCCCAGCGCCAGGGCGCCGACGCGTTCACGCGGTTTCGCGACGGGCTCTTCGTCACGGCGTTCCGCGACAACCTCGACATCAGCCGCCGCGACGTGCTGTGGACGCTGGCCCGCCAGTGCGGGCTCGACGTGGCTCGCTTCGAGGCCGACTACGCGAGCGGCGAGGCGTACGAGGCCGTGCTCCACGACTGCGCCGAGGGCGCCGCATGGTTCGGCGTCTCCGCCCTGCCCACCGTGATCTTCGACGAGAAGCTCTCGCTGGTCGGCGCCGTCCCCACCGAGCGCTACCGCTGGATGATCGACTGGATCCTGGCCGGCCAACCCGGCAACGTGATTAATTTGACCGAGATGGGGGGCCCCTCCGGCTCCCCCCATACCCCCCCGGACGCGCGGAGTGCGGTCCACCAGGCCGGCCGGAGCGCCGTGACCCTCGAGAGAAAGGACTGACATGCGACTGGGCGTGATCATGCCGCGGATGAATCCGGACGGAAGCCCGTTGACCGGTCAGACGCTGGCCGACGGGGCGCGGGCGATCGAGCGGGCGGGGTTCGACAGCCTCTGGTGCTTCGACGCGATCGGGCGCGGGTTCATGCTGCCCGATCCGCTGATCACGCTCTCCGTCGCGGCGTCGGTCACCACGCGGGTGAGCGTCGGCACCTGCATTCTTCAGGTCCCGTTGCGCCGTCCCGTGGAGTTGGCCCACCGCATCCTCACCGCGTCGCTGATCTGCGGCGATCGGCTGCTGCTCGGCGTGGGCGCCGGCTCGACCAAGGCCGACTTCGACGCGGTCGGCGTGGACTTCGCCACGCGCATGCAGGACTTCTCCGACGCGCTGATCACGATGCGGCGGCTGTGGAGCGGCGAGCAGGTCGGCGCGGCCAACCTCCAGCCGTGGCCGGCGGCGCTCGGCGGTCCCAGGCTGCTGATCGGGAGCTGGAGCGGCAAGCACTGGATTCCCCGCGCGGCCAAGGACTTCGACGGTTGGATCGCCTCCGCCGCCAAGACCAGCTTCGACGCTCTCGCCGAGGGCATCCAGCGCTACCGCGAGGCCGGTGGAGCGCGGGCGATCGCCACCAACATCGCCGTCGATCTCAGCGCGCCCACGACCGCGCTGGCCGACGGCGAGCCGTTCCACCTGCGCTGCGCGCCGCGCGACGCCGCCGAGCGCATGCGTCGACTGGCCGAGCTGGGATTCGACGACGCGATTCTCGTCCATCGAGGCGGCCAGACCGAGTCGGACCTCGCGGCCATGCGCCGGCTCGTGCCCTGAGGCATACTCTCCGGCGCGGCGCCGCGATTGCGCGTACCATCGGGTGCCCGACCGTCGGGCGCCGGAGCCCTGCGCGGGCGCCCGGACGCCATACCAGGAGGACCAACATCATGCCGAGAGTCGCCCCCATCGCCGGAAAGACCGACGTCCCCGCGCAGTACCACCCGATCGTCGACGAGGTGTTGAAGGTCTTCGGCAACGTGCGCGGTCCGTTCAGCATGCTGCTCCACAGCCCCAAGCTGGCCGAGAAGATGCTGGCCATCGGCAACTTCTACCGTGACGAGAGCGTGGTCGCCGGCAAGGACCGCTCGCTGGCCATCCTGGTCGGCGTGCGCGAGCGGCAGGGCGCCTACGTGTGGTCGGCCCAGGTCAACGCGGCGAAGCGGGCCGGCGTGCGCGACGAGGCCATCGACGTGATCAGAAAGAAGGGCGACGCCTCCAAGCTCACCGCCGAGGAGCGCGAGATCATCACGTACGCCGAGCAGCTCTTCAAGAAGAACAAGGTCGAGCAGGCGGCGTTCGACGCGCTGCTCAAGCGTCACGGCGCGCAGTGGCTCCTCGAGTTGACCGCGGGCGCCAGCTACTACGGCATCCTCTGCAGCGTGGTCAACGCGTTCGAAGTTCCCGCGCCGGCTGACGGCGACAAGCTGCCCGGTTAACGTATGAGGATCGCGACTCCGGATCTCGTGACCAACTCGTATTTTCCGGCGCTGGCCGCGGAGGAGCTGGGGATTTATCGGGAGGAGGGGCTCGACGCGCACGTCGAGCTCATGCCGTCGCTCGACGCGGTGAACGGGCTGCGGGACGGCGCCGTCGACTTCGTGGCCGGTGGCGCTCACACCATGCTGCTGGCGTTTCCGGGCTGGAAGGGCGCCAAGCTCGTGGCCACGCTCTCCCAGGGCACGCCGTGGCTGCTGGTCATGCGGACGGATCTAAAGGTTCCACGCGGGGACGTCGCCTCGGTCAAGGGCCGCCGGATCGGGGCCGCGCCGGGACCCGACCGCGCGTTTCAGCAGCTGCTCGCCGCGTCCGGCATCGATCCCACGCGCGACAAGGTCGCGATCGCTCCAGTCCCTGGCGCCCTCGATCCCGGCGCGTCGTTCGGCGTGCTGGCGGCCGAGGCCCTCGAGAAGGGCGCGGTCGACGGCTTCTGGGCCAACGCGCTCGGCAGCGAGACCGCCGTGCGGCGCGGGGTCGGCACGATCGTGGTCGACTCGCGACGCGGCGACGGGCCGCCCGGCGCCGGCGCCTACACGTTCGCCGCGCTCTCCACCACCGACGCGCTGATCCAGCGCGATCCCGAGCGCGTGGCCGGGGCCGTCCGCGCGATCGTGCGGGCGCAGCGCCTCCTCAAGGAGACTCCCGCGCGCGCCACCGAGGTCGGCCGCCGTCGTTTCCCCCCGGCCGCCGCCGAGATCATCGCCGCGGTCGTGGAGCGCGATCTCCCGTTCTACGACGCGGCGATCTCGGAAGCGTCGGTGACCGCGATGAACCGGTTCGCCCAGGCCATCGGGATGCTGGAAGGACCGGTGCCCTACGAGAACGTGGTGGCCACGCGCTTCCGCCCGCTCTGGTCCGCGAGCTGACGTCTCAGCCGCGAGGCGGCTGACGTCTCAGCCGCGAGGCGGCTCGAACAGCTCGACGGACCACGCGCGGTGGGCGTCGGCGTCGGCGCGCAGGAAGCGAAACCCGTTGGTCGTCGCGTAGAACTGATCCAGGTCCGTGTCGCCGATGTGGTAGTACGCGGCGGCCGGAAAGCGCGCCTTCACCTCGTCGAGCCGGTGCTTGAGCGCGGTGAAGTCGGCCACGATCTGCACGCGCTCCCACATCGCCTGCTGAAAGCTGAGCGGCCGATCCGAACAGCTCCCCACGAGATAGCCGAGCTGCTGCGCCCGCCGCACCATCGAGATCGGGACGATGCCCGGCGGCTGCCCGATTTCCAGCGTCCCGTCGATGTCGAAGCTGAC
>DATHGT010000321.1:0-14923 GCA_035317605.1 Candidatus Acidiferrum sp.
CGTGCACCTTCATGGCTCGCTCCACTGCCGCCTGGGTAACGATCATCCCCACCTCCTTGATGGGGATGACAACCCGGCGGTCGGCTGGGAGCGGTCAAATCATTTGCTCTCGGGAGCGGACAGATGATGTGCTCCCGACACAGGGCGATCGCCGTCTTGACTCGTCGTGTCACCAACGTCTATCATCGGCGCCCGCATTACCGACGCCCACAGCGACTTCAACAGGAGAGGACATGGCGATTCGATTTTTTCGGTGTTTGGGATTCCGGCTTGTCTCAGTTGTTGCGCTTGTAGTCGCGACCGGCGTCGTGCCGACCGCGCTCGCCCAGAACAAGGTAGAACACGCGGCGGATCCATCGACCGGCATTCTCGTGGGCGAGATGTCCCCCATGGGCCGGCTCGCGTACCTAGCCGCCACCGGGCGTCTGGATCGGGCGCTCGCGAAGGCCCGGCTCAGGGCTCAACGAGCAGCGGGCCAGGCTCCAAGGTCCGGCATCCCCGACGACGACGACGAGGAAGATGGGCCCGCCGGCGGACAGGCAGAAATGTCAATCGCAGTGGACGCGACCGGGACGCACGTCGTGGTGGGATTTAACGATACGCGCGGCTTCAGTCACAGTCCCGTC
The DNA here is from genome assembly GCA_035317605.1 of Candidatus Acidiferrum sp. Taxonomy (GTDB): domain Bacteria; phylum Methylomirabilota; class Methylomirabilia; order Rokubacteriales; family CSP1-6; genus DATHGT01. Next base: position 627 of record DATHGT010000321.1, read on the forward strand.
TCGGTCTCAGGCTTCGCCTTCTCCGACGACGGCGGCACGACCTTCACCGACGGCGGGCAGCTCCCGACGACCTCCAACGGCACGATCCCGAGCGGCGCTGCCGTTCCCCAGGTATTCGGCGACCCGGATGTCAAGTACGTGCCCGGAGGCGCCGGCTGCCAATTCATCTACGCGTCGATCATGGTCAAGGGTCTGGGCGCCGGGCCGAGTTTCACCGGATCGGCGCAAACCCAAAGTATCCACCGCTCCACCGACTGCGGTCACACTTGGAGCGGCCCCTTCGAGGTGCCTTCCGCCACGAACCCGACCGGCGTCCTCGTGGGTGGAAACGCGCGGGACGCGGCGGACAAAGAATTCATCAGCGTCGACCCCGATACGGGCCGTGTCCTCATGAGCTGGTCCAACTTCACCTCCACCACAGTCATCCCTGGCGGCGTGGAGATCTCCACCACGTTCTCCGACAACATCATGTCGGCGACTCCGCCGACCTGGTCGAGCCGGGTCGTCCTCAATGGGGGCGCCTCGAGCTTCGACACGGGCTCGATTCCCCGCTTCGCCGGCAACGGATCGCTCAACGCCTACGTGGTGTGGAACCGCGGCTCGACCACGTTGACCCCCAATGGAGGTGCCCGACTCGGCAACATCGGATTTTCCAGATCCACCGACAACGGCGCCACGTGGTCGGCCGCCGTGAACCTCACGACCGATTTCTTCCCGATGGACCACGTTCTCGGCAACGATCGCATCAACAGCTTCCCGGGGCTGGCGGTCGACACCTCGGCCGGCGCGAACGCCGGCAACATCTACGTCGTGTACTCCAACAACACCACCAAGGACGGCGGCGACATCGTCTTTCAGCGCAGCACCAACGAGGGCGTGATCTTCTCGCCCCCGGTCCTGCTGAACAGCCGGCCCGGCACCGACCGCCCGCAGTGGTTCCCCTACGTCGCCGTGGACTCCACGACCGGACGCGTCTCCGTCGTTTACTACGACCAGGGCGTCGCCCCCAGCGGCGACGTCGCGGAGACGACCTGGGTCTACTCTGACGATGGCGGGACCACCTGGTCGAAGCCGAGTCCCCTCACCGAGCGACCCTTCCACGCCGGCTACGGCAATGACACCGGGCAGCCCAACCTCGGTGACTACATCGGCGCCACCGCCCAGGCCGGCACACTCTACGCGACCTGGGCCGGCACGCCGCCGATCGCCGGCTTCGCCGACGGCCAGCCCGACCTCAGCTTTCCCTTCCCCGATTTCTACGTCGTGAAGGCTACGGCCGCGAAGGCCGCGCTGAGTCTCGGTTCGGTGACCTTGGCCGACAGCGGCGGAAACGGCTTCGTCAACTCGGGGGAGGGCGTACGCTTTCAGCTTCCGCTCAAGAACTTCGTCACCAACCCACTTTCCGCGGCCAGCTATACTGGCGTCAGCGCCACCCTCTCGACGACCACGCCAGGGGTGACGATTCCGACCGCGACGTCTGCCTATGCGGACATCGCGCCCGGGTCGACCGTCACCAACTCCGCAGATTTCGTCGTCCAGATCGCGCCGAGCTTCGTGCCGGGAACGAAGATCGACTTCTCCCTTGCCGTCAGCACTGGCCAGGGATCGACGACCTTGCTCTTCACTCAGAACACGGGCACCCCGCTCACCACGATCATCTTCTCGGAGAACTTCAACTCGACGGCCGTCGGCTCGCTCCCGGCCGGATGGGCGGCGATCAGCGTAGGTGGCGCCAATGTGCCGTGGACGACCAGCAACACGTTCTGCGGCACTTCGTCCAACGGCCTGTTCCACGTCAACGACGGCTCGGGGACCCTGTTCAAGCGCGCGGCCACCCCGAACATCGTCATCCCGGGGACCGGCGACTACGTGACAGTCGATTTCGACATCTGTTACGACACCGAGGACGACCCCGACTTCAACGTGTTGGCCTACGATGGGGCCACGTTGAGGATCACCGACTTCACCGCCGGTCGGGTCGCCCGCGCCGCCCTCGTCGAAGCCTTCGCCGAGCAACTCACGACGGGAAGCACCGCTCACTTTCCCAAGCATCTGCCCCGTAACAGCAACGCCAGCTACTTCCAGGACATGTCCGTGTGGAGCGGCGACTCCGGCGGGATGCGGCACGTGAACATGCGGCTGCCGGGCATGGCGGGCAGTACGGTGCAGCTACGCTGGGACTACACCCAGGACGCCACCGCAACCTGCGCCAATGTACGGCCGGGGCACAGCTGCGGGGTGCTCATCGACAACGTCGTCGCGCAGAGCGTAAAGTCCGTCAACGGCTCAGCCATCTCGGTCTACCGTTCGAGCGAGGCGACCTTCTACTCGCGCTTCAGCAACAACGCGGGATTCGCGGATATCGCCATTCCGTACGGGGCCTCGGGCGACGTCCCCCTCGTCGGCGACTGGAACGGAGACGGCACTACCACCATCGGCGTCTACCGTGCCAGCGACGGCACCTTCTACCTGCGCAACGCCAACACCGTCGGATTCGGCGACCTCATCATCCCCTACGGCGCCGCCGGCGACATCCCACTGGTCGGCGACTGGAACGGCGACGGCGTCACCACGATCGGGGTGTACCGCCCCAGCGACCATACCTTTTACCTGCGCAATACCAACAGCATCGGATTCCCCGACCTCATCATCCCCTACGGCACGACCGGTGACATCCCTGTAGTCGGCGACTGGACCGGCGCTGGCGTCACCACGATCGGCGTGTACCGCCCCAGCGACAACCGCTTCTACCTGCGTACCAGCAACACGTACGGATTCGCCGATATCGTGATCCCCTACGGCGCCCCCGGCGACGTTCCCGTCGTCGGCGACTGGACCGGCGACGGCGTGACCAAGATCAGCGTCTATCGCCCCAGCGAGAACATTTTCCATCTCCGCTTCAGCAACACCTCCGGATTCGCCGACCGGAGCATTCCATACGGCACCGCCAGTGACAATCCGCTCGCCGGCCCCTTCAAATGAGCGGCCGAGGCCTCAGGGAGACAGCGGTCCCGGCGCTTGGGGCGTGTGAGCGGACCGTACGAAGGTGGGTGGCCGCTTCTTGGCTCACGGACATGCTTGCGCTATCTTGCGCCAAATGATCGAGTCTTCACGTCCGCGCCGGCCCCCCACTACGAATCCGAAGGTCGGGGGTTCGATTCCCTCAGGGCGCACCACCCCAATCGCGCGTAACTCTCAGAGCTGATTCCTGATCGGCAGGAAGAACAACTCGAGGAAGTGGCCGATGCCCCGGCGCTTCCAGTCTTCGAGTGTGACTTCCTTCGCGAAGCGCAAGTCCTCGCTGTAGATCTCTTCCAGGCGCCGCGCGATGCCGGCGTCGTACACGATCAGGCTGCCCTCGTGATTGAGCCCGAATGAGCGCAGGTCGAGATTGATGCTGCCGACGGCGGCCCAGAGGCCGTCGATGGCGACGGTCTTGGCGTGCAGCATGGCGCCGCGATACTCGAGGATCTTCACGCCCGCGTCGAGCGCGCGCCCGAACTCCGCGCGGCTGGCCATGCGGACCACGCGATCGAGGAAGTTGTCGGCTTCTCCCGCCACCATGACGGAGACGCGCACGCCCCGGGCCACCGCGCGCGCGAGCGCCTCCGAGATCTCGTGGTCCGGCACGAAGTACGGCGAGCTGATCTCGATCGACTTGCGCGCGCCTTCGATGGCGAGCAGGAAGAGCGCATACGCCTCGGGGCTGCCGCCGCTCGGCGAGCTCTTCACGTTCTGGGCGGTGAGCGCCCCGCGCGCTTCGAGCTCGGGGAAGTACGCGTCGCCCACGAGCATCACGCCGGTTTGCTGCCGCCAGTTCTCGGCGAACGCCGCCTGGAGGAACCGCACGATCGGGCCCTCGGCCCGGACGTCGGTCTGCCGCCAGTGGCCGGGTTGCCGACCGTCACCCGTCCACTTGGAGCCGATCCCGGTGCCCCCCGTGAATCCGATCCGCCCGTCCACGACGAGCACGCGCCGGTGGTTGCGGTTGTTGAACCGCCGGGGATCGAGCGGGTTGAGGGGATTGAAGTGCTCGAAGCGACACCCCGCGCGCTGCAGCCGCTCCTGATTCTCCTTCGTCATCTCGTGAGAGCCGACGGCGTCGACCAGCACGTTGACGCCGACGCCCGACCGGCAGCGCTCGGCGAGCGCCGTCGCGAGCTCGTCGGCGATCGCGCGACGCGCGTTGTCGCTCACGACGCGGCATCGTAGCACCGATCCAGCGGACGCGGCCTTCCGGAGGCGACGCGGCAACGGACTCTTGGTCCTCCGCCGAGCTTGCGCTATCTTGCGCTCCATGACGTGCTGGTCACGATGATCCAGCTTCACCGTGCTGACGGCCACGACATCTCGAACGAGAGGCATCCCATGCGGCTGACGCTCCATCCGCGCATCGCACTGGTCGTTGCTCTCACATCCGTCCTCGGCGCGCTGCTGGGCGCCGGAGCCTGGCCAGGGATCGCCTGGGCCCAGGGCGAGATCTTCGTGGCGAACTTCAGAGCCAACTCGGTCACCGTGTACAGCCGGACGGCGACGGGCGATGCGGTTCCCGCGCGGACGCTGGTCGGGGGCGCCACCGGGCTGAACGGCCCCGTCGGGCTCGTCGTGGACACGTTGAACAACGAGCTGCTGGTCACGAATCTCAACACCAACTCGGTGACCGTATACAGCCGGACGGCGAGCGGTAACGCCGCTCCCATCCGCACGTTGATCGGGGCGGCCACCGGGTTGAATTTCCCCTTCGGCCTCGCGGTGGACGTGGTGAACAACGAGATCGCGGTGGCGAACGCCACGTCGATCACCGTCTACAACCGGACCGCCGGTGGCGCCACCGCCCCCCTTCGAACGCTCGCCGGGACGGCCACCGCGTTGAACAGCCCCAACGGCGTCCTGCTCGACGCCGTGAACGGCGAGCTGGTGGTGGCGAACGCCGACTCCATCACCGCCTACGGCCGCACCGCGGCCGGCAACACGCCGCCCCTCCGGAGGTTGGCGGGGCCGGCCACCGGGCTGAACAGCCCCTTCGCCCTGGCGGTGGACGTGGCGAACAATGAGTTAGTGGTGGCCAACTTCGACTCCGTCACCGTGCACAGCCGGACCGCGGCCGGCAACGCCGCTCCCCTCCGCATGCTGGCGGGGGACAACACCTTCGTGAATGGCGCCAACGGGATCGCCGTGGACGCCCTGAATCACGAGGTGGTGGTGGCGAACTTCAACGACAACTCCATCACCGTGTACGGCCGCACCGCGAATGGCGATTCCTCTCCCCTCCGCGGGATCTTCGGGGCCGCCACCGGGTTGAACGGCCCGTCGTTCCTGGCCGTGACTCCCGGCACCACGGAGATCTTCAGCGGCGATTTCAACGGCGACGGGCGCGCCGACCTCGTGTGGCGGCACGCCTCCGGCGCGGTGGCCATCTGGCTGCTCGACGGCACGTCGGTCATCGGCAGCGCCATCCTGGGCGTGATCAGCGCCGACTGGTCGATCGTGGGCGTCGCGGATTTCAACGGCGATGGCCGGGCCGATATTCTGTGGCGGCATACGTCGGGCGTGCTGGCCGTCTGGTTGCTGAACGGCCTGACGGCCATCGGCAGCGGCGTGCTCGGCGCCGTGGGCAACGACTGGGCCATCGTGCGCATCGCCGATCTCAACGGCGACGGCCGCGCCGACCTGTTGTGGCGACACAACTCGGGCCTGGTGGCCGTCTGGCTGCTGAACGGCCTGACCCCCATCGGCAGCGGCGTCCTCGGCACGGTGGGTGGCGGCTGGACCATCGTGGACGTCGGCGACTTCAACGGTGACGGCCGCGCCGACATCCTCTGGCGGCACGACTCCGGCCCGGTGGCGGTCTGGCTGCTCGACGGAGCCACGGCCATCGGTGGCGGCCTGCTGGGCACGATGGGTGGCGACTGGACGATCGTCGACGTCGCCGACTTCAACGGCGACGGCCGGTCCGACATCCTGTGGCGACACGACTCGGGAACGCTGACCGTCTGGCTGGTGAACGGCACCGGCGTCAGCGGCAGCGGAGTCCTGGGGACGGTCGGCGACGATACGCAGGTCGTCGGGGTGGCCGACCTCAACGGTGACGGCCGGGCCGACATTTTGTTGCGCAACACCGCGGGCACCGTATCGGTCTGGCTGGTGAACGGTACGAGCTTGATCGGCAACGCAGTGCTCGCGGGCGCTGGCAACGACTGGCAGATCGTGGGGGTGGCGGACGTCAGCGGCGATCGTCGGGCCGACATCCTGTTCCGCCACCTCACGGGCGTCGTGGCCGTCTGGCTGGTGAACGGCATCAGCATCAGCGGCAGCGCGATACTCGGCCCGGTGCCCCTCGACTGGCAGATCCAGTAGAACGGAAAGGCGTGTGAGCATGATCAGGCACTTCGGCGTGCTGATTCCGTCCACGAACACGACGGTCGAGATCGAGTGCCGGCTCTTGCCGGCGACCTGCCAGGCCCACGTGGGGCGCCTCAAGTCGAGCGGCCGGGGCAGCTTCTCGCCGAGCCGCGACGAGGACGTCGACTACCAGTCGAGCCTGCTGGGCACGGCCAAGGTCGAGATCGTGATCCTGGCCCAGACCTCCGCCAGTCTCCACGCCGACGACTACGACGACGTCGTCACCAAGCGCATGAGCGCCGGCGCCGGTGTTCCCGCGGTCACCTCGGCCCAGGCGGTCGGCCGCGCCGTGCGCGCCCTCGGCGCGCGCCGCATCGCGATCGTGTCTCCCTATTCGGAGGCGGTCAACGCGCGCGCCGCGCAGTATTTCAAGACCAAGCACGGACTCGACACGGTGGCGCTCGAGGGATTCGGCGCGACCGACGCGTATGCGATCGGCCAGCTCGGCCCGGACAACGCGCGCGACGCGTTCGCCCGCATCGATCGGCCGGAGATCGAAGTCTTCGTGGTGCCCGGCGGCAATTTCCCGACGATGCCGTCGATCGCCGCCTGGGAACGGGAATTCGGCAAGCCCGTGGTCACCACGAACCAGGCGTCGTTCTGGGCTGCCCTGCGAGCGTTCGACAGCGCCGACCGGCTGCCCGCCTTCGGCCGCCTGCTCGCGGAACTGCCCGCGGACGCGGCGTCGTAGACCCCGCGTCACCTCGAGGGACGAGATCACCGACGAGGATCTGATGGCCGAGGCGCTCGCCGAAGCGCGACGCGGGCTCGAGTCCGGCGAGGTGCCCATCGGGGCCCTCGTGGTCGTCGGGGGTGAGATCGTCGCGCGCGCCCACAACGCGCCGATCACGCTCGCCGATCCCACCGCGCACGCCGAGATCCTGGCCCTGCGCGAGGCGGCCCGGAAACGCGGCAACTATCGGTTGGCCGGCGCGACCCTCTACGCGACCGTCGAGCCGTGCCCGATGTGCTGCGGCGCGATCCTGCACGCCCGCGTCGCGCGCGTGGTCTACGGCGCTCTCGACCCGAAGGCCGGCGCCGTGGAGTCGCTCTACCGCCTCCTCGACGACGCGCGCCTCAACCACAGCGTGGCCACCCACGGCGGCGTGCTCGCGGCCGAGGCCGCGCGACTCCTGAAAACGTTCTTCGAAGCGAAGCGCTGACTCACCGACGGTCGGCCGGATCGGGTAACCTTACGATCAGGCTGACAGCCGAGGGAGTGTCCATGCGAGCGATCTTCTGTGAACGGCTCGGCGGTCCCGAGCACCTGGTGCTACGCGAGGTCCCGTCGCCGAGCCCCGGCCCTGGCGAAGTGAGGGTCGCGCTGCGGGCTCGCGGCGTGAGCTTCGTCGATGTGCTGGTCATCGCCGGCGAGTATCAGACCAAGCGTGAGGTGCCCTTCATCCCCGGCGGCGAGGCGGCGGGGGTGGTCGTCGAGGTCGGCTCCGGCGTTCAGAACGTCGTCCCCGGCGACCGGGTGCTGGCGCCCGGCGGCTATGCGGACGAGGCCGTCGTGCCGGCGGCGCGCGTGATCCCGCTGCCCGACACCGTGAGCTTCGAGACCGCCGCCGCGTTCCGCTCGAGCTACGCGACCGCCTACTACGGGCTTCAGCGCGGACGCCTGGCCGCCGGAGAGATCCTGCTCGTTCACGGCGCGGCCGGCGGCGTCGGCCTCGCCGCCGTCGACGTCGGCAAGCTGCTCGGCGCGACGGTGATCGCGACCGCGAGCAGCGCCGAGAAGCTCGCGGTGTGCAAGCAGATGGGCGCCGATCACGTCATCGACTACACGAAGGGCTTCCGCGACCAAGTCAGAGCGCTGACCGCGGACCGCGGCGCCGACGTGATCTACGACCCGGTGGGCGGCGACGTCACCGACGAATCCATGCGCTGCATCGCTCCCTTCGGCCGGCTGCTCATCATCGGGTTCACCAGCGGGCGCCCGGCCGAGCTCAAGACCAACCACCTGCTGATCAAGGACGCCGAGGCCATCGGGTTCACCATCGGTGCGCTCAGCCGCCTCGATCCGGCGCGCGAGCGCAAGAACCTGTCGGTGCTCATGACCTGGCTCGGCGCGGGCCGTATCACCCCGCACGTGTCGCACCGGCTGCCGCTGGAGAAGGCGGCGGAAGCGCTCACACTGGTGCGCGAGCGCAAGGTCATCGGCAAAGCCGTCCTCGTCTAGGGCCTGGACTACTTGATCAGCTGCTTGGACAGATCCTGAGTCTTGATCAGCTCGGGCAGGAGGTCTTCGGCGTCGACCTGCTGGAGCTTGAGCCCCATGGGGACGACCGCGTGCGGGTCGCCCGGCTCGACGCCGACGAAGCGGCTGTTGGTCTGCAGCTCCTTGGCGTAGGCGATCTGGGCGTCCTTCGTGAGCAGCCAGTTGATCAGCACCTTGGCGGCGTTGGGGTGCGGCGCTTTGTTGATGAGCCAGACGAGGCTGCCCGAGGACTGGTAGTCCATCTCCAGGAGCAGGATGGTCTTGATGTTCTTGCCGACGCCCTTGGCCTGGAAGTCTTGCAGGGCGAGCGCGTTGAGGCCGATGGCGATCGGGTAGCGGCCGCGCACCATGAACTCGGTGAGCTGGTTGCGGTCGCGGCTGAGCACGGGCTCCTGATCGACGAGGAGCTGCTTCATGACGTCGTCGCCCACCTTGAGGCGGGCGATGGTCAGCGGCCAGAACGTCGAGCCGATCACGCGGGGGTCGGAGATCGCGATCTTGCCCTTCCACCTGGGATCGAGCAGGTCCTTGACGCTCTTCAGCTCGCCGTCCTTGACGCGATCGGCGTTCACGAACGTCCCGGCCGCGCGCACGAGCGTGAACGCGTAGGCCAGGCGCTTGTCCTTGTCGAGGAAGCCGGCCTCGAAGCCGCCGCGCCAGTTCGCGTCGTTCTTGGCGTCGGCCGTGATGATCGCGGGACGTATCGGATCGAAGACCCCGGCGGGCCGCAGCACCTGGAGCGCGGTGCTGGTCGGCATGGTCGCCACGTCCCACGTGTAGACGCCGGCCTTGCGCTCGTTGATGATGCGGGGCGAGAAGTCGACGGGCTCCAGGTTGGTGTGGTCGACCTTGATCTCGGGATGAGCCTGGGCGAAGAGCTTGAGGACACGCCCATAGCCCTGCCCGGTGAAGGTGTTGACCGCGACCTTGCCTTCCTTCCTGGCCGCGGCCACCGTCTGGTCCCATTCGGGCGACGGCGCCGCCGACGCGCGGCCGTGGGTCGCCGCGAGCGCCGCGCCGCCCGCGAGGTGAGACAGGAACCGCCGTCGATCGATCTCGCGCTCACGCATGGTCTGGTATTTTACTCGGGCCGCTGGAGGGGCGCCGCGCGATGAAGGACAGCTCCGACCGCATCCTGACCACCCACGCCGGGAGCCTCGCCCGGCCCGCGGAGCTGCGCGAGATGCTGGCGGCGCGCGACGAGCACCGCTCGTACGACGTCGTGGCGTTCGAGGCGAGCGTGCGCGGCGCGGTGGCCGGCGTCGTCCGGCAGCAAGCGGCGGTCGGTCTCGACGTCGTCAACGACGGCGAGCAGTCCAAGCGCAACTTCACCAGCTACGCCCGCGAGCGTCTGGGCGGGATCGAGGAACGCGTGTTGAAGGCCGGCGAGCGGCCGCTGGCCATGATCTACGGACGCGACGCCGCCGAGTTTCCCGAGTACTTCGCCGGGCGCGGCAACCTCGCCGGGCGCGAGGCCGTCTGCGTCGGGCCGCTCACCTACGTCGGCACCGATGCGATCCGTGCCGACATCGCGAACTTCAAGGCCGCGCTCGCCGGCGTCGACGTCGCCGAAGCGTTCCTGCCCGCGGTGGCGCCGGGAACGATCGAGCACTGGCTGCGCAACGAGCACTACGGCAGCGACGAGGCCTACCTCGCCGCCGTCGCCGACGCCATGAAGCCTGAATACGACGCGATCGTGGCGGCGGGTTTCCTGCTCCAGATCGACGACCCCGACCTGGCCGACGCCTGGCAGATCCATCCGGCCCTGAGCGTGGCCGAGTATCGAAAGTTCGCCGCGCTGCGGATCGAGGCGCTGAACCACGCGCTGCGCGACATCGCGCCCGAGCGCGTGCGCTTTCACGTGTGCTGGGGCAGCTATCACGGCCCGCACAAGCACGACCTGCCGCTGCGCGATTTCGTCGACCTGATCCTGGCCGTGCGCGCCCAGGGCTACTCGATCGAGGCGTCGAACCCGCGCCACGACCACGAGTGGCGGGTGTGGGAAGACGTGAGACTCCCCGACGGCAAGCTCCTCATCCCGGGCGTCGTGGGCCACGCCAGCGATTTCGTCGAGCATCCCGAGCTGGTGGCCGAGCGATTGGTCAAGTACGCGCGGCTGGTCGGACGCGAGCGGGTGATCGCGGGGACCGACTGCGGGCTGGGACCGCGGGTCGGACATCCGAGGATCGCGTGGGCGAAGTTCGAGGCGCTGGTCGAGGGCGCGCGGCTGGCGACGCGAGCGCTGTGGCCCTGACCGTCCTCCGGCTCGACGGAGTCAGCAAGCTGTTCGGGGCGCTGCCCGCGGTCGACGGGGTGTCGCTCGAGATCGAGCGCGGCGAGATCTTCACGCTGCTCGGCCCCAGCGGGTGCGGCAAGACCACCACGCTCCGTCTGGTGGCCGGCCTCGAGCAGCCCGACGCCGGAGAGATCACGCTGCGCGACCGCATCGTGGCCTCGGTGCCGCGGCGTACGTTCCTGGCGCCGCACCGGCGCAATCTCGGCATGGTGTTCCAGTCGTACGCGATCTGGCCGCACATGACCGTGTTCGAGAACGTGGCGTATCCGCTCGAGCTTCGCGGCGTCCGTCGCGCGGCCGTTCGCGAGCGCGTGGCCGCGGTGCTGGAGCTGGTCGGGCTGGCCGGGCTGGAGACCCGCGCGGCCACACTGTTGAGCGGCGGCCAGATGCAGCGCCTCGCCCTCTGCCGCGCGCTCGTCTACGAGCCCGATCTGCTGCTGCTCGACGAGCCGTTCAGCAACCTCGACGCGAAGCTGCGCGAGCAGATGCGGGTGGAGCTGAAGCTGCTGCAGCGGCGGCTCGGCGTCACCGTGCTGTTCGTCACCCACGACCAGATCGAGGCGCTCAGCCTGTCGGATCGGGTCGCGGTCATGAACGGGGGGCGCGTCGAGCAGGTGGGCGCGCCGCGCGACCTGTACGAGCGGCCGGCCTCCGCGTTCGTGCGCGATTTTCTCGGGCAGACCGTGATCCTGCGCGGGGTGGTGAAGGAGCTGGCGAGCGAGGACGTCGCGGTGGCGATGGAGGGCGCGCTGGCGGGCGCGACGCTGCGCGGCCGTACGGCCCCCGGCGCGGCGCTGAGCGTGGGAACCGCCGTGCAGCTCGCCATCCGGCCGGAGGACATCGAAGTCACCACGGCCGGGGACGCGGACGGCAACGCGCTCGTCGGAACGATCGAGGCATTGCTCTTCGTCGGCGATCGCTACGAGGCGCGAGTGACTCTTGGCGGCGAGCTGCTGATCCTCCTGCTGCTCTCGCGGGCGCGAACGTGGCGTGAGGGCCAGCGCGTGCAACTCGCGCTTCCTCCGGACCTGGTGAGCGTGTGGCCAGCGTGACCCCGACGTCCCCGACTGGAGGCCGCGTCCGCGCGATCGGTCTTCGGCGCGCGTCGCGCGTCGAAGCGCAGACCATCTTCTGCTCCGTCGTGCTCGCGGTCGTCGCGTTCTGCGTTCTGTTCCCGGTGGTGCTCGTGGTGCTCGAGAGCTTTCAGGTCGCGCCGCCGGGGCAGCCGGCAGCGTACGGGCTGGACGGCTGGCGCGCCGCGCTCAGCGAGCCGGGCCTGCGCTCCGCGCTGCTGAACACACTGAAGGTCACGCTCGTGCGCCAGCTCATCTCGCTGCCGCTCGCGGTGCTGATCGCGTGGCTGCTCGCCCGCACGGATCTGCCCGGACGCCACTGGCTCGAGTTCGCGTTCTGGGCGGCGTTCTTCCTGCCCACGCTGACCGTCACCCTGAGCTGGATCCTCCTGCTCGATCCCGAGTACGGCCTGGTCAACACCGCGCTCACGCGCGTGCTGGGCAAGGGCCCGTTCGACATCTACTCATTCTGGGGCATCGTGTGGGTGCACGTGGTCACCGGGTCGCTGACCGTGAAGGTGGTCCTGCTCACCCCGGCCTTCCGCAACATGAACGCGGCGTTCGAGGAAGCCTCCTACGTCGCCGGCGGCACCACGCTGCGGACCGCGCTGCGCATCACGGTGCCGGTGATGGCGCCGGTCATCCTCTCGGTCCTGCTGCTGGGCACCATGGTCTCGATGCAGACGTTCGAGGTCGAGCAAGTGCTCGGCCTGCCCTTCCGCTTCTTCGTGTTCAGCACGATGGTCTACGACCTGCTCGTCACCCGCGTCCCGCGCTACGACGCGGCCACCGCGCTGGCCGTGCTGATCCTGCTCGCCATGCTGCCGCTGGTGTTCGTCCAGCAATGGGCGACGCGGCGCCGTCGCTACACGACCGTCACCGGCCAGTTCCATAACCAGCCGCACCGTCTCGGCCGCTGGCGCTGGGCGGCCCTCGCGCTGCTGCTCGCCGTGACGGTCATCGTCCTCGGCGCGCCGGTGGCCTTCGCGCTGCTCGGCACGTTCATGAAGCTCTTCGGCTTCTTCCACATCGCCGACCCATGGACGCTCGACAACTGGAAGAACGTTCTGAAGGACGATCTGTTCCTCGGCTCGCTCCGCAACACGCTGGTGCTGGCCGTCTGCACCGCGGTGGTCGCGCTGCTCGTGCACTCGGTGATCGCCTACGTCATCGTGCGCACGCGCTACGCCGCGCGCCGTGTGCTCGACACGATCTCGTGGCTGCCGTTCACGGTGCCCGGCATCATCCTCGGCCTGGCGCTGCTCTGGCTCTTCCTCGGGGTCGGCGCGCTGCGCCCGCTCTACGGCACCATGGCCGTGCTCGTCATCGCCGGCTTGATCTCGGGGATGCCCCTCGGCGTGCAGATCATCAAGAGCGGATTGCTCCAGCTCGGCAGCGAGCTGGAAGAAGCCTCGCGCATCGTCGGCGCCTCCTGGTGGACGACCTACCGCCGCATCGTGCTGCGCCTGATGGCGCCCACGCTGATGGCCGTGGGCATGATCACGTTCGTGGGCGCCGCCCGCAACATCGGTAACATCGCGCTGCTGGCCACCAGCCAGAACCGCCCGCTCTCGATCTTCCAGCTCGACCTCATCGCCCAGCGCAAGTTCGAGGAGGCGATGGTGGTCGCGTGCGTCATCATGTTCATCTCGCTGGCCGGCGCCCTCGTGGCTCGCTTCCTCGGGCTCCGTGGCAGCGTGGGATAGGAGCAAACGGTGAAGCTCGAAGGCAAGGTTGCGATCGTCACCGGCACCAGCCCCAACATCGGCGGCGGCATCGCCGGGGGGTTGGCCGACGAGGGCGCGAAGATCGTGTGCGTGGACGTGATGGCCGACAACGCCACCCAGTGCGCGGACTGGATCAAGCGCCGCGGCGGCGACGCGCTCGGCATCGCCTGCGACGTGACCGACGAAGCCCAGGTCGAGGCGATGGTCGCGCGCGCCCGCGACACCTACGGCGGCGTCGACATCCTCGTCAACGCCGCCGGCATCCTCGGCGGCCTCAGCGTGCTGGACATGCCGCTCGACCGCTGGAACCGCCAGATCGCGGTCAACCTCACGGGCACGTTCCTCTGCACCAAGCACGCCGCCCGCCTGATGGTCGAGCAGAAGCGCCGCGGCAGCATCATCGTGATCGCGTCCACCGCCGCCCACCAGGGCCAGCCCGGCAACATCGCCTACTGCAGCAGCAAGAGCGGCTTGCTGAACTTCGCTCGCGCCGCCGCGATGGACCTCGTCAAGCACGGCATCCGCGTGAACAGCCTGACCCCGACCGCGACCGACGTCGGCGAGAGCCACGATCGCGC
>DATHGT010000322.1:0-29375 GCA_035317605.1 Candidatus Acidiferrum sp.
GCCGCCTGGCGATGACCGCGATGCCGGCGGTAGTTCTTTCGCCGCTTGAACTTCACGACCGAGACCTTCTTGCCGCGGCCCTGGGCCACGACCTCGCCCGAGACCTTGGCCGAGCGTAGCCGGTCGGCGCCGGCGATCACCTCGTCGTCGCGGGTGACGAGCACGACCGAGGTGAACGCAATGGACTCACCCGGCTCCCCGGCGAGCTTCTCCACCGAGATGACCTGTCCGGGTGTCACGCGGTACTGCTTACCACCGGTCGCGATGATCGCTGCTTCCATGCACGCTCACCTTTCAAGAACCGTGATTCGCGGTAAGGACTGATCTGACCACAGGAGCGTGGCCGGAGTCAATCGAGGGCGCCCACCGTGTCACGCGGTCTGCATGTAGTCCGACAGGCGCTTGCGCAGGTAGAGGCGCGAGCGGTGGATGCGCGACTTCACCGCGGGCAGGCTGATCCCGAGGGCCTCGGCCACGTCCGGGTTGGGCATGCCCTCGACGTCGTGGAGCACGAGGGCGGCCCGATACTCGGGCGGCAGCTCGGCGATGGCGGTGTCGAGAATCTCGCGCAGCTCGCCGTTGAGCGCTTGCTCCTCGACGCGGGGCGACCAGTCGTCCATCGGCTCGAAGTGCACGCCCCCGTCGTCGAGGGCGGGCAGCACGTCGGCGATGGCAATCTCCCGCGCCTTCGCCTTGCGGACCCGCAGCTTCATGTAGGCCGCGTTGGCGGCGATCCGGTAGAGCCAGCTGCCGAACGCGGAGTCGCCCTTGAACGTCCCGATCTTCCGCCCCGCCGTCCACAGCGCGTCCTGCGTCGCCTCCTCCGCATCCTCCTTGGAGCCGGTGATGCGAAAGGTGAGGCGATAGACGCGGTCGGCGTACGTCTCGACGAGCTGCTCCATCGCGCTGGGCTCGCCCCGTCGCAGGGCGTCGAGCAGCGCGGCGTCGCGGTCCACGCGGGTGCCGCTCTCGGTCGTCATGCGGACGCGACCTCGTAGAGCGTGAGATAGCGCTTCAGCTCCTCCACGCACCGCTCCATGACCGCGATGTCCTTGGTGAGCTTGGTCACGAGGATCGCGCCCTCGAGCGAGGCGACCAGGAACTGCGCCACCGCATCGGGCCGGCAGTCGGACCGGACGCTGCCCGCGGCCTGAGACTGCTCGAGGGCCGACATGAGCCGCTCCCGCCACGCCGAGAACACCCCGGACAGTCGCGCCCGGAACCCTTCGTGGACGTCCGACAGCTCGGACGCCAGATTGCCCAGCGCGCACCCGCCCACACAGTTACGTTCACGCTGGGCCGCGAGCACCCGGTCGAGAAAGCATCGGATCTGCGTCAGCCGCGGCGTCGAGGTTTCAGAGAAGCAGGGTTCGAGCGTGCGCTCGAGGAACGCCGAGACGACCTGGTCCAGGATCGCGTAGCCCAGGTCTTCCTTGCTCTTGAAGTGGTAGTAAAAATTACCCTTTCCGACTCCGCTCTCCCGTAAGACATCGTCCAGCGTGGTGGCCTGATAGCCCTTCAGGTGCATGAGCTCCGTCGCCGCCTGGAGGATCGCCTCCCGCGTCTGGCGTCCGTCCCGGGGTCGTACGGTTTGTGGCGGACTCGTGCCGTGGCTCATCTCTGTACCAACCAGTTGGTACACTCTAACCGAGCGAAACGCGGTGCGTCAATACCTCGTGCAACCCTAGAACAGCGGTGCGGCGACGCGGAGGGCGGCCATGACGATCGGCTTGGGCCAGACGCCGAAGACCACGATCCCGAGCACGCACAGAAGGACGGACACGGCCAGTGCCGCGTCGACGGGAACGCGGCCCGTCTTCTCGGGCGCCTCGATGTACATCTTCCGGGCGATCAGCAGGTAGTAGAAGAGCGCGACGACCGTGAGGATCGCGCCCACGAGCACGAGCCAGTAGAGTCCGCGCTGGGCGGCGGCCCAGAAGACCCAGAGCTTGGCCCAGAAGCCGGCGACGAACGGGATGCCGCCCAGCGAGAGCAGGAACAGCAGCATGGCCAGCGCGAGCAGCGGCGAGCGCTGGGCCAGGCCACGGAACGCCGAGACGTTCTCCGACTTCTCGGACCGCGCGACCGCCTCGACCACCAGGAACGCGCCCATGTTGCCGAAGACGTACGCGACCAGATAGAACAACACCATCGCGACGCCGGACGCGGAGGTGGCGGCGAGCCCGACCAGCATGTAACCGATGTGAGCGATCCCCGAGTACGCGAGCAGCCGCTTGGTGTTCTGCTGGGGCAGGGCCATCAGGTTGCCGCCGACGATCGTCAGCGTGGCCAGCCCCGCGGCCATCGGACCCCAGGTGACCGCGTCCGGTCCCAACCCCTCGAAGTAGACGCGGAACAGCGCCACGAACCCCGCGGCCTTCGGGGCCACGCTGAGCCACGCCACGAAGGGCGTGCTGGCGGCCTCGTAGGTATCGGGCACCCACATGTGGAACGGGAAGGCCGCGATCTTGAAGCCGAAGCCGACGAACGTCGCGACCAGGCCGAGCACGAGCCACGCGTCGCCCGCCGCGAACGCCTTGGCGACCCCCGCGAGCTGGGTCGTGCGCGCCGCGCCGTACACGAACGAGAGCCCGTAGGCCATCACCGCCGAGGAGACGCTGCCGACCAGGAAAAACTTCAGCGCGGCCTCCACCGCCGCCGCGTCGCGCTTTCTGAATCCCGACAGCACGTAGAGCGGGAGCGACATCAGCTCGAAGGCGACGAAGAGCAGGATCAGGTCGCGCGCGGAGGCCAGCACCAGCATGCCGAGCAGCGAGGCGAGCACCAGCAGGTGGTACTCCCCCGCCCGTCGCCTGAACGCGGCCTCCGACGGTGACACCCCGCCGAGCAATCCGATGAACGTCGCCACCAGGAACAGTCGCTTGGCGAAGATGGCGAGCCCGTCCAGCACGAACGCCCCCGACAGTCGCGGCGCCGTGGGCGCCAGCGCCATCGACAGCACGATCAGCGCGAGAACGCCGGCCGTCGCCAGCCAGCCCAGCCAGCGGCGATCGTCACCGCGGGCGAACAGACCGGCCACGAACACCACCAGCATCAAGACACCGAGACCGGCCTCGAGCGTGAAGGCGCTCACGGCCCGACGATCCGCACGAGCAACGGCACGGTGGCGGTGTCCACGGGGGCGATGGCGAGGCCGGGGATCATGCCGAAGATGACCAGCACCGCCACCAGGATCACCAGCGCGACCCACTCCGGTCCCCGCGCGTCCTCGAGATGCGTGAAGTGCGGCGAGGGCGGGCCCCAGAAGATCTGCCGGGTCACGCGCAGCACGTAGATCGCGGTGAGGAACGTCCCCACCACCGCCGGGACGAGCCACCACGCGTGCGCGGAGGTCCACGCGCCCATGAACGTGAGCAGCTCGGCCACGAACCCCGCGGTGGCGGGCAGCCCGAGCGACGAGAGGCCGCCGATCGTGAAGGCCGTCGCGATGCCCGGCATCACGCGCCCGAACCCGCCCATCTTGAAGATCTCGCGCGAGTGCGCCTTCTCGTAGACGAGGCCGACCAGCGCGAAGAAGAGGCCGGTCATGATCCCGTGCGCGAACATCTGGAAGACCGCGCCGTTGAGGCCGGCCTCGGTGAGGGTGGCCGCCCCCAGCATCACCAGGCCCATGTGGGAGACCGACGAGTAGGCGATCACGTACTTGAGGTCGACCTGGGCCATCGCCGACAAGGCACCGTAGACGACGTTGATGCACGCGATGCCGCCGACTAACCAGGCGAGATCGGCCGCCCCCTCCGGCAAGAGGCCCATCCCGAGCCGGACCACGCCATAGGCGCCGAGCTTCATGAGCACGCCCGCGTGGAGCATGGAGACCGCGGTGGGCGCCGCCGCGTGACCGTCGGGCGACCACGTGTGGAGCGGCCAGATGCCGGCCAGGATGCCGAAGCCCACGTAGAAGGCGAAGAACACCCAGCGCTGCACGGTGGGATCGAACGTCGCCGCCTCGAAGTCGAGGAACGAGAACGACGAGCTGCCGGACACCACGTAGAGCGCGAAGATCCCCACCAGGATGAACGCGGACCCGAACAGCAGGTACAGGGTCAGCTTCATCGCCGCGTATTCTTTGGTGCCCACTCCGGTGCTCCGGTAGGCCCAGGCGAAGATGCCGCGCGGCCGCACCTCGCCCGTCGAGCCCCAGATGCCGATCAGCAAGTACATGGGCAGCACGGCCAGCTCGTAGAACAGGAAGAACACGAACAGATCGAGCGACACGAACACGCCGTAGACGCCGGTGACGAGGGCCAGCAGCAGCGCGTAGAACTCCTGGCTGCGCGAGGCCACCGTCCACGACGCGAACACCCCGGCGAAGATGATGATCGAGGTCAGGAGCACCATGAGCAGGCTGATCCCGTCGACTCCAACCTCATAATTGATACCGAGCGGCGGGACCAGCGGCAGCTTCTCGTAGAACTGAAAGCCCGCGGCCTCGCGGTCGTAGGCGACGTAGATGACGAGGGAGAGCACGACGGACACGGCCGTGCTCGCCGCGGCGATGACCCGCACGGCCAAGGGATGGTGCCGGGCCAGGAACATGATGGCCACGGCGCCCAGGAACGGCGCCCACGTGATGATCGACAGCACCGGCACGCCGGTCATCGCCACCACCACTGGACCCACACGAACAGGAGCAGCGTGCCGAAGGCCATGCCGTAGACGTAGTCTTGCGGTTGGCCGCTCTGGATCCGGCGGAGCTGATCGCCACCTTTCAGCGTCCACGCGCTCAGCACGTTGAGCACGCCGTCGACGATGTAGCGGTCGACCCAGCCGATGAGGCGTGAGAAGCCGAGGATGAAGGCCCGGTACAGCCCCACGTAGAGGGCGTCGAGTCCGTAGCGCCGGCGGGCCATGAAGTCGATGGGGCGGAAGAGCGCGACCAGACGATCGGCGCTCACGATCCCCCGCTGATACGTCGCCCAGGCCAGCGCGATGCCGCCGGCCGCGAGGGCCAGCGAGAGCGGAGCGAGCCAGCCCGGACCGTGGTGCGCACTGCCGCGCAGCGCCAGGAGAATGCCCACGCCCACCGTGGCCAGGGCGAGGACCCACAGCGGTATCGCCATCAGCGCGGGCGGGTCGTGCGGATGGTCCGCCGCCGCGTGGGGTCGGCCGAAGAACGCGATGAACACCACGCGGAACATGTAGAACGCGGTCAGGAACGCGGTGAGCAGGAGCATCAGGAAGGGGACGAGCATCTCCCCTTCCCACACGCCGCCGAGCACGGCCTCCTTCGAGAAGAAGCCCGCCAGCGGCCACACGCCGGACAGCGCGAGTGTCCCGATGAGAAACACGATGCCCGTCTGCGGCATCGCCCGCCACAGTCCGCCCATGCGGAAGATGTCGTTGGTCCCGACCGCGTGGATCAGGGCGCCGGCCCCGAGGAAGAGCAGCGCTTTGAAGAGCCCGTGCGTGAGCAGGTGGAAGAATCCCGCGCTCGCGGCCATCGCCCCCGCCGCCGCCATCATGTAGCCGAGCTGCGAGACCGTGGAGTACGCGAGCACGCGCTTGATGTCGTTCTCCACGCACGCCATCGTCGCCGCCAGCAGCGCGGTGCCGGCGCCGACCCAGCCGATCAACGCCAGGACGTCCGGCGTGAGCGCGAAGAGTGGCTGAGCGCGAGTGACCAGGAACACGCCCGCCGTCACCATGGTGGCCGCGTGAATGAGCGCGGACACCGGCGTCGGCCCTTCCATCGCGTCGGGCAGCCAGACGTGGAGCGGGAACTGGGCGGATTTACCGACCGCGCCCAGATAGATCAGGAACATCACCAGCCCGAGACCTTCCGCGGGCAGCGTGCCCTGGCGCGCCATGCCGAAGAGCGTCCCGAAGTGGAAGGTGCCGGTGGCCGACCACAGCATCACGATGCCCGCGACGAACCCGAGGTCGCCGAGCTTGGTGATCCAGAAGGCCTTGAGGGCCGCGCGCGCCGCCGACGGCCGGTCGTACCAGAACCCGATCAGCAGATACGAGCAGAGTCCCACCAGCTCCCAGAACACGAACATCTGGACGAAGCTCGGGGCCAGCACGAGGCCCAGCATCGAGAACGCGAACAGCGACTGGTACGCGTAGTAGCGGCCGAGGGCCGGCGCGGTCTCGTCGTGGAGATACGCCAGCGAGTACACCTGCACGAGCAGCGAGACCAGCGTGATCAGCACCAGCATCGCGATCGTCAGGTCGTCGACGAGGACGCCGACCGTCGCCATCGGTCCCCCGTCGGCGGGAATCCACGACCACGACGCCTCCATCCGTCCGTGGCTCGCGAGCAGGGTGAGGGCGAGCACGAAGGCCGCGGCGATCGCCACGATGCTGAGCAGGCCCGCCGGCCGCCCGGAGCGGCGCAGCGGCCGCACGAGGGCCAGGACGAGGAACGACGCGAACGGCAGACCGAGAATCGCGACGGCGGAGGCGGTCATCGGCTCAGCCTCTGAGCAGGGTCAGGTGGTCGGCGTCGATCGTGCGCCGCACCCTGAAGATCACGATCACGATGGCCAGGCCGAGACCGACCTCGGCCACGGTGATGGCGATCGTGAAGAGCGCGAACACCAGGCCGTTGACGTCGGCGTGGAAGCGCGCAAAGGCCGCGAGGTTGATGTTGACCGCGTTGAGCATCAGCTCGATGCCGAGCAGGATGCCGACCGCGTTGCGTCGCGTGAGCACGCCGAACAGGCCGATCGCGAACACCAGCGCGGCGAGCACGAGATAGGCGGTGATCGGCACTCTAGACTCTCCGGCATGGGGGGCCTAGCCACGGGCCCCCCAAGCCCCCCCACGCTCGTCGCGTCCCGGCAAAGCCGTGACGCTCCTCGAAATCGGTTCGCATGTTAGTCCTCGGTGCGGGCGAGGTAGATAGCGCCGAGCAGCGCGGCCACGAGTAGGACGGCGAGGAGCTCGAAGGGGCCCGCGAAACGGCCGACGAGCGCGGTACCGATCGCGACCGTCGTGTCGGGGACAGTTCGCGTGGACAGCGCCTCGCCCGGTCGCCGGATCAGCAGGCCCACGATCGCGGCCAGGACGGCGGCCGAGACCAGCGCGCCGTTGACGAGGTAGCGGCTGGTCTGGCTGATCCTTTCGCCGACCATGCGCTCGGTGAGCATGATCGCGAAGACCATCACCGTCACCACGCCGCCGGCGTAGAGCAAGAGCTGGACGCCGAACAGGAAGGGCGCGTCGAGGAGCAGGAACACGCCGCCGGTGGCCACCAGCGCGACGGCGAGGAACAGCACGGCGTGGAAGAGGTTCGGGGTGAGCACCGTCGCGAGGCTCGAGGCCAGCAGCACCACGGCCACCGCCCAGAACCCCACGGTCTCGGCCGTCACTCGGCGCTCTCCTTCGCTTTCCCCTCGGGCGCGACCGCGCGCCCCTCGGGCGCGGCCGCGGGCCCCTTGGCCTCGCCGCGGGCGGGCTTGGGCGGCGCCTGCATGTCGCGGAGCTTGTTGCCGGTGGCCCACGACGGCGCGAAATCGAGCCCGATCGCGTGCAGGCGGTCCTTGTCGAGCAGCATCTCGCGACGGTCGCTCGTGGCCAGGTCGAACGACTTCATCATGATGATCGCGTCGGTGGGACAGACCTGGACGCACAGCTCGCAGAACTCGCAGGCGTACAGTTCCAGCGTGAACGTCTTGGCGTAGTTCCGCTTCTCGGTCTTGAGCATCTCGACCTTGATGACCTGGGGCGGACAGATGTACTCGCACAGCCGGCAGCCGATGCAGTTCTCCTCACCGGTCTCGTGGTCGTAGGTCAGCGCGAGCACGCCGCGGAACCGGTCGGGATACGGCCGCGGCGAATCCGGATACATCACGGTCACGGGCTTGCGCCCGAGGTTCTTCAGCGTGATGCCCATGGCCCGCCCGACGGCGCGGGTGAGCTGGCTGAGATCGCCCCAGAAGCCACGCCCGTTAGTGGACACGCGATCCTCCGACCGCGACCACGAAGCCGGTGGCCAGCAGCAACACGATGGTGGCCGGGAGCAGGAGCTTCCAGGAGATGGCCAGGATCTGGTCCACGCGGATGCGCACGAAGCTCCACCGCACCCACGTCACCAGCAGGAAGATGAACATCGCCTTGAGCAGGAACCAGATCGGTCCGAGCCACGCGGGGCCGGGTCCGAGCCAGCCGCCCAGGAACAGCAGCGCGCCCAGGAACGAGGTGCCGAGCATGTGGGCGTACTCGCCGAGCTGGATCAGCGCGAACTTCATCCCGCTGTACTCGACGCGGAAGCCGGCGACCAGCTCGGACTCCGCCTCGAGGATGTCGAAGGGCACCCGGTTCTCGGCGGCCAGCGTGGCGACGATGAAGAAGACGAACGCGAGCTGGCCGATGATGGGATACGCCACGAAGGGAAGGCCGGCCTGGGCTGACACGATCGCCGACATCTGCATCGACCCCGTGAGCAGCACCGGGACGAGCGCCGCGAACACGAACGGCAGGTCGTAGGAGATGATCTGGTTCACCGCCCGCATGGCCGAGAGCAGCGCGTACTTGTTGTTCGACCCCCAGCCGCCCATGAACAGGCCGACGATCTCCAGCGACGACACGGCGAGGAAGAACAGCACGCCGATGTTCAGGTCCGCCACGCCGAGCCCGGGCGCGAACGGGATGGTGGCGAAGATCAGCACGCACGGGATGAGGAACGCGATCGGCGCCAGGTTGTAGACCCGCCGATCCGCCAGCGTGGGCACCACGTCTTCCTTCATCATGAGCTTGAGCGCGTCGGCGATGGGCTGGAGCCACCCGTGGGGCCGGCCCACGTAGTAGGGCCCGATCCGCGACTGCATGCGGGCGGCGAACTTGCGCTCGAGCAGGGTGACGTAGGTCACCATCACGATGACCGCGTTCAGCACGATGAATCCCATCAGCGCGTGGTAAGCCAGCGGCGGCATTGTCAGCGATCGACCTCGCCGAACACGGGATCGACGGAGCCCATGATGGCGACGACGTCGGCGACCTTGTGGCCGGGGATCACGTGGGGCAGGATCGCCAGGTTCGAGAACGACGCGCCCCGCCACTTCAGGCGATAGGGCTTGGCGCCGCCGTCGGACACGACGTAGCAGCCGACCTCGCCGCGCGCGCCTTCCACGCGGCCGTAGCCCTCGCCCTTGGCGATCCGCACCTGGCCGACCGACTTCACCCCCGGTCGCGAGGAGATCGGCCCCTCGGGCAATCCGTCGAGCACCTGGCGCACGATGCGGATCGACTGGCGGAACTCGACCATCCGGACCCGGTAGCGCGCGTAGCAATCGCCGGCGGTCTCCACGGGCACGACGAAGTCGAAGTCTTCGTACGAGGAGTACGGCTCGGCCCGGCGCACGTCGTACCCCACGCCCGATCCGCGGATCAGCGGGCCCGAGAGCCCGACCTCCTGCGCCAGCTCCCGCGAGACCACGCCCACGCCCTGGGTGCGGACCAGGAAGAACGGATTGTCCTCCAGCATCCCCTCGTACTCGTCGATGCGGCGCTCGATGAAGTCCACGGTCTCGCGACACTTCGCCACCCACGCGGGCGGCAGGTCGTAGCGGGTGCCGCCGATCTGGTGGAAGCCGTAGAGCAGCCGGGCCCCGGTGAGGGCCTCGAAGAGATCGAGAATCATCTCGCGCTCGCGAATGCAGTAGAGAAAGACCGTCGCGCCGCCGCCGAGCGCACCGCCCATGTCGAGACACCACGTGCCGAGCCAGAGACAGTGCGAGGCGATGCGTTGCAGCTCGGCGGCCAGCACACGTAGGTACTGGGCGCGCTTGGGGACCTCGATCTTGCCGACCTTCTCGACCGCGTGCACGTAGGCCAGCTCGGCCGTCATGGCCGACACGTAGTCGGTCTTGGACGCGATCGACGGGTACTGGACGTAGGTGAGGTTCTCGGCCAGCTTCTCGTGACAGCGATGGAGGTAGCCGATGACCGCGTCGACCGCGACCACGGTCTCGCCCTCCAGCACCAGGATCGCGCGGAAGACACCGTGCGACGACGGGTGCTGGGGCCCCATGTTCATCATGAGGCGCTCGTTGCCCCCGTAGCCGACTTCGACGATGTGCCGCGCTTCGACGTCGGGCATGAATTACGTATTTGCCGTCGGGGCGCCTGCGCAGGGCTCCGGCGCCGCTCCCCTCGGCGAGTCTATGCGTTTCCTCATTTCATCGGCGAGGGGCCGGTCGGGACCAGAACCACCGCTTCCTGCTGCTGGAGCAGCGGCTGGGCCTTGCCGAGGAACGTCTGCCACTCGGGATCCTGCAACGCCTTGGCCCGCACGGCGGCGCGCTCGTTGAGGTCGCGATAGACCCAGAGGTGCACGGCCTCGTTCAGCTGGGCGACCTCCGTCTGCCAGTACCCGACGTTGCGCGAGTACTTCTCGCGGGTGGGCAGGACGCCCTGGGCGAGGGTCAGCCACTCACCGAGCTTGCCCGGGTGCGCCCGGTACCAGCGCAGCTCGTAGAGGTTGCCCGAGTCGGCGGGCGGCTTGATGGCGGTGACCGGCGACATGATCTTGTTCTGCTGGGCCAGCATCAGCGGGCGGATCTTCGAGACGTATTCCCGGCCCCACGCCTCGTTCTTCGAGAGCTCCACGCGCAGGCGCTCGCGCTCGTTCAGGTCGGGGTAGCTCCAGAGGTGGACGTACTGGTTCAGCACGCCGAACTCCGTCGTCCACCCGCCCTCGAACTTGCCGTATTGATCGCCGCGGATCTTGCGTCCGACGTCCGCGTTCAGCTTGAGATAATCGCCCAGCTTCCCCGGGTGAAACGTGTACGTCCGCAGCTCGTAGATCATGAAGGGCTCCTCTCCGTCGTCATCGATAGGGGGCGTGGGGCATGTCGTGGGCGTAATCCTTCCGGAGCGGGTGCCCCTCCCAGTCCTGAGGGAGGAGGATGCGCCGCAGGTCCGGGTGTCCGTCGAAGACCACGCCGAGCAGGTCGTAGCACTCGCGCTCGTGCCAGTTCGCGCCCCGATAGAGGCCGGTGAGGGTCGGGCAATGCGTCTGGCCCGGACCGAGCCGGCTCTTCAGCGTCAGGGCCAGGGGCACGTCGAGGTTCTCGACGCGGCACAGGACTTCCAGCCCCCCCTCCTTCCAGTCCGTGGCCGAGAGCCAGTTGAAGTAGAGACAGCCCAGCTCGTGCTTGGCCACGCGGGCGACGTCCGCCCAGCGGTCGGCGGGGACGTCGACGGTGAGGAGCGCGCCCTCCACGACCGGCTCCACGCCAAACCTCTCCCGCACCACGGCCGCGGCCTCGGTTGGCGTCAAATCGTCGCTAACCTTTGGGGGTGGAGCGCTGGCCGGTCTTCTGGAACTCGGCCACCTGCTCCTGGAGCTTGAGCAGACCGTACATCAGCGAGTCCGGCGTGGGCGGGCAGCCCGGGACGTACACGTCCACCGGCACCACGCGATCGACGCCCTTGACCACGTGGTAGCCGTGGCGGAAGGGCCCGCCCGAGTTGGCGCAGGAGCCCATCGAGACCACCCACTTGGGATCGGGCATCTGGTCGTAGATCCGCTTGAGCATCGGCGCCATCTTGATGGTCACGGTCCCCGAGACGATCATCAGGTCCGAGTGCCGCGGGGAGGCCCAGGGCACCATGCCGAAGCGCTCGACGTCGAAGCGCGAGGCGAACGTCGCCATCATCTCGATGGCGCAGCAGGCCAGCCCGAACGTCACCGGCCAGATCGAGGACTTCCGCGCCCAGTTGAAGATCTTGTCGGTCGACGTGGTGACGATCCAGCCGCCGGGCATGTGGTGGATGGCTTCGGCGATGCTGGCCAGCGTGTTCGACCGCTTGTCGTCCTCGGCGCGCTCCTGGTGATACTTCTCCCACTCTTGAAGGTCCTTGAAATCGCTCCACACCGGCGGGGGAACCTGGGGCAGCGGACGCTTCACTTCCACTCGAGCACGCCCTCCCGGTACGCGTACACCCAGCCGAGGCCGAGGATGCCCACGAAGCCCGCCATGGCCCAGAACGCCGGCAGGCCCGCGGTTTTCAAGATCAGCGCCCAGGGGAACAGGAACACCGCCAGCGCGTCGAAGACGATGAAGATCAGCGCGACGAGATAGAACCCCACCGGGAACTGGATCCAGGCCGAGCCGATCGGCTCGGAGCCGCATTCGTAGTTGGCGAGCTTCACCGGATCCGGGCGCGCGGGCCGGAGCAGGCGCGCCGCCGCGAGCGACACGAGCGCGAACGCCACGATGAGCACGCCGAACATCACCACGGGTACGTATGCGGACACGTTTCCTCCGCTTCGGGATCGGTCAGCCGCGAAGTATATCACGCTGGTCAGACCACGGGCCGGACGGGAGGCGAGGCTCACCGAGGGTTCGCGGGACTGTGCTAAACTCCTGCCGCCATGAAAATTCTGGTCGTCGAGGACGAGGTTCAGGTCGGCGAGGTCTTCCGCGATCTCTTGCTCGAGATCGGCCATGAGCCGGTCCTCGTCCGCAGCGCCGAGGGTGCGGTCGGCTTGCTTCAAAAGGCCCGGCCCGACGCGGTCCTCCTGGACATGAAGCTGCCGGGAATGAGCGGGATCGACTTCCTCCAGCTCCGGCCCGTCCGCGCGTCCGGAATTCCGGTGGTGGTCATGTCCGGCGTGGCGACCGAGGCCGAGGCCCGCGAGTGTCTCCGACTCGGCGCGGTCGACTTCCTCGACAAGCCCGTTCCGTTCGAACGCCTGCAAACCGTGCTCGCCTCCATCGAGCCACAGGCGCTGTTCCGCCATCAGGTGGACGCGGCCACGCGAGTCGACCGCCGGTGCGCGCTGCGCGTGCCCCTGCCCGTTCCGGTCCGGGTGCTCGAGTACGACGGTCGGGCCTGGGAGACCTCGTCGGTGAACGTGAGCTCGTCCGGGATGAAGATCCACCTCGTCATGGGGATCGATCCCGGGACCGCCGTGAAGCTCGTGTTCGCGCTCCCGGACGGCGGCGACCCGATCCAGGTCATGGCGCTGCTCGTGCGTCAGGATCGCGACGGCTACGCGTTCTACTTCGCGAACCTGACCGATACGGGCGCCCAGCGGCTTTCCTCCCTGCGAGATCTCCGCGTCCCCGCGTTCGCGCGCGCCTGACCGCGCTTCGCGACCTCCCGAGAACGGATCTCTACGCGACGGGCTCGACCAGGAGTCCGAGAGCGCCCGCGTGGTCGTGGGCCTCGAGGCGTGTTCGAAGAGCGGCGGCGAGGGCCCGGGCTTCGGTTTCGCCGTCGGGGCCTTTGAGGACGAGGCGGCGGTAGGTGGCGGCGAAGGCGGTGGAGACGGCGAAGCCGGCGGCCCGCGATGACTCGTCGCGCGCGGCGGTCAGCGTGGTCTCGAGCAGGTCGTCGAAGAGCGCGGCCATGCGGCGGCGCACGTCGCCATAGCCCTTGACGAGCTGCGCGGCGCCCGCGACCTCGCGCGCGAGGCCGCGGTCCCACTCCGCGCACCGGTGGACGGCGGCGAGCCAGCGCTCCATCCGCGCGTGCTCGAGGTGTGCGCGATACGAGACAGGTCGCAATCGGCGACAGCGGCCCAGGAGCCACACGCGAAGAAAGCCCAGGATCGTGGTCGTGCGGACGTGCTGGCCCAGGGTCGGCCGTCCGTGCGGCCACCGCCGCTCGGCCCAGCGCGCGAACGGCGCCACCAGACGGTGGGGAAGGATCCCGTAGATCTCGTCGAGATCGGGCTTCAGATAATCGGTGATCTCGATCACCGAAGGGCTCGGGCCGCCGGCTTCGCGACGGATGCGCTCGAGGCGGGCGCCGCGGGTCTTGAGGTCGGCCACGCGGATCGCGTCTTCGTACGTCATCCACACCGCGAGGTGACGGGCGACCAGGGTGGCGAGCGCGCCATCGCCGTTCACGAACGGCTGAAGACGCTCGAGATAGCGACGGGCGTAACGCTCGTCCTGGTAGTCGACCAACCGCGCCAGCGCCTCCCCGACGGTCGGCCGCAGGTCCTGCGGCAGCGCGGCCAGCGCCTCCGCGAAGCGAGCGGGCGCGCTTCGCAACGGACGCTCCGGCGCCGTGACGGCCGCAGCCGTCCCCCGCCGGGCGAGATCGAGACCGGCCTCGAAGCCCTCGAGGTTGGCGGCCACGCCCACGCCCTTGCCCGCGATCGCCGCGCGGTAGGCGGGAGCACCGATAGGTAGCGCTCCGCTTCCCGCCAGCGCTCCCAGCAGCACCGCGTTGACCTCGGTGCCGTGCTCGCGGGCCACGGCCAGCGCGTCGAAGGCCACCAGCGCGCGGGAGAACGCCCGCGCCGCCTCGGTGAGGCGCCCCGCGTCGTAGACGCCGCCCCCGGTCGCGATCTTCTCGTGGATCGAGTAGAGGCGATGGGTGCTGGCGATGATGGTCGTGCGCGAGGGCGAGGGAAAACCCAGCTCGATCATCCGCCCGACCTCGAGCAGCTCGGGCGCCAGCAGCACGTCGACGGCGCCGGGCACCGGATAGAGCGAGAACACGGGCGGCTCCGCTCCGGTGAACAGCTCCACGTAGTACGAGGTCGAGCCGGTCCGCTGGGCCACGCCGGGAATCGAGGTGCCGTGAACGAGATGGCCCTCGATGGTGGCGGCGTCCACGATCCACTCGGACAGCACGCCACCCCCCTGCCCGCCGACGGCGGGGATCAGCAGGCTGAGGAGCCTCGCCTCGCTCACGACGCGGCGACGGCGAGCCGGCCGATGACCGCGCGGCGGACGCGGTCGAGCAGGCGGCGCCACCGGCCCGGATTCGCGATGACCTTCACCTCGTAAAACGACGGGCACAAGACCGCGGCGTGAGCGACCTCGCCGCACACTCCGCAGCCCACGCAGGTCTGGTCGACGTGGGCGATCGGGTCGTCGCGGAGCGGATCGGGATTGTCGCGCAGGGTGAGCGAGGGGCAGCCGTTGAGCCGCATGCACGAGTGATCGCCCGTGCACACGTCGGGGTCGACACCGAAGCGTGGCTGGACGACTTCGTCGCCCGCGGCCGCGCGCCGGCTAGCGAGCGGGCGCTCGCGCCGCTGGCGCTCGAGCTGGCACTCCCCCTTGGCGATGACGACCTTGAGCCCGCCCTCGCGCGTGGTCAGCGCCTCGCGCAGGGTCCCGATCATCTCGGGGATCCGATAGGAATGGACGGTCTTGATCCACGTGACGCCCAGGCCCTCGAGCGCCTGGGGAATCGTCATCCGCACGGGCTCGTTGCGCGCGTTCTTCCCCGTCGACGGCAGGTGGTGCTGGCCCGTGGCCGCGGCGTAGAAGTTGTCGAGGATCACCAGCACGGAGTCCTGGCGGTTGAACACCGCGTTGGCCACGCCGTTGGTCAACCCGTTGTGCCAGAACCCGCCGTCGCCCATCACCGAGATCGTGCGCTTGCCGAACAGCGGCGCCACCGCGCTGTCGGACGCCAGCCCCATGCCGTAGCCGAGCACCGAGTTGCCGACGTTGAACGGCGCCTGGGTGCTGAAGGTGCTGCAGCCGATGTCGTGGGCGACGTGGGTGTCGCCGATCGCCGGATCCTGGGACTTGAGGATCTTCATCGCGCTGAACACCGGACGCTCCGGGCAGCCCGTGCAGAACGACGGCGGGCGCTTGGCCACCGGCGCGGGGAGCGCGGCCCGGATCCCCGCCTGATGTCCGAACGTCGCCTGGTATTTCGCCTCGACGGCGCCAGGAACGATCGTGGTGGTCGCCGAGGCCGCCAGAAACTTCCTCAGTCCGCCGATCACGAGCTGAGGGACGTATTCCCCGTGCGGCGACAGCACGTCCTTGCCGGAGATCTCGACGTCGAGCCGCGCGTCGTGGGCGACGGCCTTGAGCGTCTGCTCGACATAGTTGGGCATCCCTTCCTCGATCACCAGCACGCGCCGCTTGTCGCGCAGGAAGGCGATCAGCTCCTCCGGCACGAGCGGGTGCAGGACGTTGAGCACGAGGTGGGGGATCGGCGTGCGCCCGTGAGCGTCGGCCAGACCCAGCACGGCGAGCCCGCGCAGGGTGGTGTTCCAGAGCCCGCCCTGCATCACGACGCCCACGGGGCCGCCGTCGCCGCGGTGATGCTCGTTGAGCCCGCGCTCGACGATGTAGCGCCGCGCGGCGGGCAGCCGCTGCTCGAACTTCTGTGCCTCCATGGCGTAGGTGAACGGCGGCAGGTTGATGCGCTCGATCGCGAAGCTCGGTGCGGTGAGCGGGTTGCGCATGCTGATGGCGGGCTGCACGTTGTCCTTGCAGCGGAGCGTGCCCCGCATGTGACAGGCCCGGATGCGGATGGAGAAGAACACGGGCTCGTGACAGGCCTCGGAGAGGCCGAAGCCCTCCTCGACGAACCGCGCGAACGATTCCAGATCGTTCCTGGGGTCGATGAGCGGCACGCTCGATTTGAGCGCGGCCGAGTGCGTACGTTCCTGCAGGATCGACGCGCCCTCGCCGTAGTCCTCGCCGATCACGATCAGCGCCCCGCCCATCACCCCGGCCGAGGCCACGTGCGAGAGCGCGTCGGAGGCCACGTTGGTCCCGACGACGGACTTCCAGGTGACGGCGCCGCGCATCGGATAGTTGATGGACGCGCCCAGCAGCGCCGCCGCCGCCGCCTCGCTGCCCGACTGCTCGAAGTAGATCCCCATCGGACGCAGGAGCGGCTCGTTGGCGTCCGCCATCACGTCGAGCAGATGGGACACCGGCGCGCCCGGATACCCGCCGACGTAGCTCACCCCGGACTGGAGCACGGCCTTGGTGATGGCCAGGATGCCCTCGCCGTGCAGGATCTGGCCGTCGCCGTAGCCCAGCTGCTTGACGTCTTCGGTGAAGGATCGTTCCACGCAGAACCTCCCCTTCGGACGCGCTCGGCGTCGTCGCAGCGGATTCTATCAAGCGGACGTCGCAAACGCCGCTGGTGCAACGCGGCGCGGGTATGCCAGACTCCGCTGTCATGAGTGGGTTTGCCGACTACGAGCAGTACGACGCGCTGGGGCTGGCCGATCTCGTGCGGCGGCGGAAGGTCTCTCCCGCGGAGCTCCTGGATGCGGCGATCGAGCGGGTGGAGGCGCGCAACGGAGTCGTGAACGCGGTCGTGTTGAAGCTTTACGACTTCGCGCGGCGGGCCATCGCCGACGGGTTGGCGGAAGGACCGTTCACGGGCGTGCCGTTCCTGCTCAAGGACCTGACCGCGTCGCTGGCCGGGGTGCCGATGACGCGCGGCTCGCGGTTCTTCGCCGACACGCCGCCGCCCGCCGCCGACAGCGAGCACGTGCGGCGGCTCAAGCGCGCCGGCCTCGTGATCTTCGGCCGCACGAACACCTGCGAGCTGGGACTGAGCCTGACCTGCGAGCCCGTGCTCCACGGACCCACGCGCAACCCGTGGGACCCGTCACGAATCTCCGGCGGATCGAGCGGCGGCGCCGCGGCGGCGGTGGGCGCGCGCATGCTGCCGCTCGCGCACGCCTCCGACGGCTTCGGCTCGATCCGCGCCCCCGCGGCCTGCTGCGGTCTCGTCGGTCTCAAGCCCACCCGCGGGCGCAACACGATGGCGCCCTACGCGGGCGAAGGACTCGGCGGGCTCTCCACCGAGCACGCGGTCAGCCTCACCGTGCGCGATACCGCGGCGCTGCTCGACGCCACCGCGGGCGCGGGCCCCGGCGATCCGTACGTGGCGCCGCCGCCGACGCGGCCGTTCCTCGATGAAGTCGGCGCGCCTCCCGGCACGCTGCGGATCGCGGTGACGTCGAAGGCGCCCAACGGGGTCGGCACCGACTCCGAGTGTCTGGCGCTGCTCGACTCGGCGGCGGGGCTCTGCGCCGATCTCGGCCATCGAGTCGAGCGCGTCGATCCCGAGATCGACGGCGCCGCGGTGGTGCCGACGTTCCTCACCCTCGCCTCCGCCAACACCGCGGTGAACCTCGCGAGCCATCCGACGGCCGGGCGCCCGCCGCGCGAGGGCGAGGTCGAGCGCGTCACGCTCGCCACCGCGCGTCTCGGCGAAGGCGTGACCGCCGCCGACTACGTCCGAGCGACCCAGACCGCTCACCGCTTGAGCCGCCAGATGGCCGCGTTTCACACGGGCTACGACGTCGTCCTCACCCCGGGCCTCGCCACGCTTCCGGTGCCGCTCGGCTGGATCGACATGATGATGGACGACGTCCACGAATACTGGCGCCGCGTCTTCGCGTTCTCTCCATTCACGGTCTGGTTCAACATCACCGGCCAGCCCGCGCTGATGCTGCCGCTCGGTCGGAGCGCGTCGGGCCTGCCCCTCGCCGTCCAGATCGCCGCCCGCTACGGCGACGAGGCCACGCTCCTCCGCCTCGCCGCCCAGCTCGAATCCGCCCGCCCCTGGTTCCCCCGCAAGCCCCCCCTCGCGTCGTAGCCGCTCCATCCCGCGCCCACACGTTTCTCGACTGTCTGAAAGATTGGACATTGACGGTCACCGAAGCGTTCCTAGCGTAGATCGATGGCGCCGAACCCCCGCAATCGACGAGCCGTACTCTCGGAAGCCGAGCTGCGAGATCTATACGTCGACCAGAAACTGACCATCGACCAAATCGCCACCCGCTTCAGTCTGGCTTCCACGACAATCTCGCGACGACTGACCGACCTCGGAGTTCCTGCGAGGCGACGCGGGCCACTACCAGGGAGACGTTGCTCGATCGATGATCAGCCGCGCCAGTGGACGGCCGAGCTCGCCTATGCCGTCGGACTGATCACAACCGACGGTTGTCTATCCAAGGATGGGCGGCATCTCACGATGACATCAAAGGATATCGACCTCCTCGAGACCGTTCGGCGATGCCTCGGCGTCACCGCCCGGATCACGTTGAGCACGAATCCGCGGCCGATCCATCGACTTCAGTGGGGCGATCTGCTCTTTCACCGGTGGCTGAACGAAGTGGGCCTCATGCCGGCTAAGAGCCTGAAGCTCGGCCCTCTCGGCGTGCCGGACGAATGGATGCGAGACTTTTTGCGCGGCTGCATCGATGGTGACGGATCGTCACGTACACCGACCGCTACAACACGTTCAAGAATTCCGCGTACGTCTACACGCGCGTACGTCTACACGCGCGTGTACCTTTCCCTCGTGTCCGCCAGTCCTCGGTTCGTGGAGTGGCTACGCGAGACCCTTCGACGAGTGGCCGGCGTGTCGGGCGAGGTCAGCGTTCGACAGCTGGCGGGGCGGAACGATATCTGGCGTCTACGCTACGCCAAGCGCGAAGCGCTTCGACTGCTTCGCTGGATGTATTACGCTCCCGACCTGCCTTGTCTTCGTCGCAAGCGTGACATTGCAGAGGTGTTTCTTGAGCCGCGCGGCCGGCCCGCGCGCCGCGGACCGGGCCGGCCGATGGTAGTATGAGCCGAGCATCGTCGATGGCGGAATTGCCGGGGTGGTGTAAGGGCAGCCACGCGGCGCTCAAAACGCCGTGCCCGCAAGGGCGTGCGGGTTCGAATCCCGCCCCCGGTACCATCCAAATTCATTCGGCCACCATTCCTTGACAACATCGCGACCGTCCCTGTACCGTGACCCTTCGCGTGGGGCTGTAGCTCAGTTGGGAGAGCACAAGGCTGGCAGTCTTGGGGTCAGGGGTTCGAGCCCCCTCAGCTCCACCACTTCTTCTCGCAACGCGTGACCGGAAGCTGACCCCCGTCGCCCGTCCCGGATGTAGGTTCCCGCCGGCTTGAGAGAGTAGACTCGCTCGCGGGAGTATGAGCTGAGCGTTCGGGTCGATCCTTTGCGGCAGATCGCGGAGCTCGCCCGCTCGGTGCAGAGCGCGCTCGAGCTGGACGCCGTGCTCAACCACGTCACCGCCGCGGTCCGGGCCCTCCGGCCCGACCTGCGGTGCAACATCCGCCTCCTCGATCGCCGGGCCGGCGGATTTCGCCTGGTTCGCGAGGACGGGATTTCGACGGAACGGGCGGCCGTGCTGCTCTTCGGCGAAGGCCTCACCCACGTGCTCGCGGAGACCCGTCGTCCCCTGCTCGTGGAGGACGTGCCGTCGGACCCGCGGACGCTGCGGCCGGAGTGGTGGGTCCATCACGGCCTCAGCATCTTCTACGGCGTGCCCATCGAAGCCGGCGACGAGCTGCTCGGCGTGCTGAACATGGGTTTCCCCGCCGGCCAGGCGCCCACCGACGACGAGCGCCAGCTCATCGAGCTGCTGGCCAGCCACGCCGCCGTGGCCATCCGCAACGCGCGCGTGCTCGCGCAGAGCGAGTCGCGGCGGCGCGCCGCCGAGGCCCTGCTCGACCTCAGCCGCGCGATGTCCCAGACGCTCGAGCCCGAGCTGGTGGCCCAGCGGGTGACCGAGAGCGTGCGGACCCTGCTCGGCGTGCAAGCCGCCACCCTCTTCCGCCTCGACCCCGAGTCCGGCGCGCTGGTCTCGCTCAACGTCGCCGGCGCCACCGACGCCCTGGGCGACCAGATCGTGTTCCCGCCGGGCACGGGCCTGGTGGGCATGGCCGTCACCGATCGGTGCCCGATGGTGACGGCCGACGCGCTGGTCGACCCTCGCGTGGTGCTGGAACCGGAGCGGCGAGCGCGCGTGGAGCGCTCGCGTCTGCGCGCGGTGCTGGCGGTGCCCCTGATCCTCGGCGGGCGCGTGCTCGGCGCGCTCAGCCTGGGCGACGAAGTGGGCCACGAATTCGACGAGGATTCGATTCGCCTGGCCCAGGCCTTCGCCGACCAGGCCGCGGTCGCCCTCGACAACGCCCGGCTCTTCGAGGCCGCGAGTCGAGAGCGGCGGCGGCTGGCCGTGCTCTACGAGGTGGGCGCCCGCGTGGCGTCCGTCCACGACGCCGGCGAGGTGCTGGACCGCATCGTCAACGAGGCGGTGCGGATGCTCGGCGCCGACGCCGGCGGCCTCCGCTTGCTCGAGGGCGACGATCTCGTCCTGCGCGCGCTCACCGCGTCGGCCGCCGGGCTCATCACCCGCGCGCGCTTCAAGATCGGCGAGAGCCTCAGCGGACTGCCGGTGGCCACCGGCGAGGCGATCGCGGTGGACGACGTGCGCGAGGACGCGCGCTACGACCCGGTCCACCGGCAGGCCGCGCGCGAGCTGGGCTTTCAGAGCTTCCTCGGCGTGCCCCTGCGCGCCCACGGCCGCGTGCTCGGCAGCCTCTACGTCTACACGCTCACGCGGCGGCGCTTCGAGGCGGACGAGATCTCGCTGCTCTCCGCGTTCGCCGACCAGGCCTCGCTGGTCATCGACAAGGACCGGCTGATCCAGGAGGCGCGCGCGCGCGCCGCGCGCCTGCGCACCCTGGCCCGCCTCCACCAGCTCGTCTCCTCTTCCCTCGACACGGACGAGGTCCTGCGCGCGATCACGCGGGCCGCCGCCGAGCTGATGGACGCCCCGCTCGTCGCGATCTCGCTGGCCGACGAATCCGCGGAGACCCTGGAACGGCGCGCGTTTTCCGACGACACCCTCGGCGAGGATCACCCGGGCTTGCGGCGGCGCTTCGGCGAGGCCGCCATGGGCTGGGTCGCCGTCAATCGCCGACCCCTCAACATCCCGGACGTGTTCGCCGACGAACGGGTGCTGGCCCAGGCGTGGTGTCGCCGTCACGGCTTCACCAGCTCGCTGCTGGTGCCGATCCTGTTCCAGGAGTCACTCTTGGGTGTGCTCGTGCTCTTCGGCCGGCAGCCCTTCGTCATGGACGCGGCCGACCAGGACCTCCTGGAGAGCTTCCTGGCCCAGGCCGCGCTGGCCATCCACAACGCGGCCGTGCACGAGCAGCTCCAGGCCGCCCACGAGGATCTCGAGCGCAGCCAGGAGCAGCTCATCCACAGCGAGAAGCTCTCGGCCCTCGGCCAGCTGGTGGCCGGCGTAGCCCACGAGCTGAACAACCCGCTGTCGGCGGTGCTGGGCAACGCGTATCTGGCCGAGTCGAAGACGGCCGGCTTGCCCGTGCAGCGACACATCAAGGGCATCCGCGACGGCGCCGAGCGGGCCGCCGAGATCGTCCGCAACCTGCTCCAGTTCGCGCGCAAGCTCGCCTCCAGCCGCGAGGACATCGAGATCAGCCAGCTCGTCGAGCGCGTGCTCACGCTCGTCGCCAACGCCGGCGTCACCCAGAACATCGAGATCGTGCGCGATCTCGCGCCCGGGCTGCCCTCCACCGCCGGGGACCCGGGCCAGATCCAGCAGGTCTTCCTGAACCTGGTCACCAACGCCTTCCAGGCGATGGAGGAGTCCGGGGGCACGTTGACGGTGCGCTCGCGCCTGTCCGCCGGCCGCCTGCGCGTCGAGGTCGAGGACTCGGGCCCGGGCGTGCCGGCCGAGATCCGCACCCGGATCTTCGACCCGTTCTTCACCACCAAGCCCGTCGGCAAGGGCACGGGGCTGGGCCTGAGCGTCGCCCACGGAATCATCTCCGCCCACGAAGGCCGGATCTGGGTGGAGGAGAGCCCGGCCGGCGGGGCGCGGTTCGTGATCGAGCTGCCGGTGCGGTTGGCGACCCCGCAGATCGGCGAGCGCGAGGCCCCGTCCGTTCCCCCCGACGCGCGCGTCCTCGTCATCGACGACGAGGAACCGGTGGCGCGGGTGCTCGGCGATCTCCTCCAGGAGCTCGGCCTGCGCGTCGAGATCGCGCATTCGGCGAGCGCGGCGCGCGCGCTGCTCGCTCGCAATCGCTTCGACCTCATCACCGTCGACGTGATCATGCCCGGCGAGAACGGCGTCGAGGTGTGGAACCGGCTCCACGCCGAGGATCCCACGGCCGCCGCCCGCGTGGTGTTCGTCACCGGCAACGTCGATCCGTCGATCCAGGCCGCCGTCGACTCCACCGGGCGCCCCATCCTCCCCAAGCCCTACACCTTCAAGGCCCTGCGTAGCTTGGTCGCCAATGCGCTCGGTGCGGCCCGTGTCGGCTGAACACCTGTAGGGCGTCGCGGGGCGCCTGAGAGACCAATGAGTCGTAAGAAGAGGTCTCGCAAGTTGGCCGCACTCTCTCAGGCGCGAAGCTCGACGCCCGCGACGGCCCCGCGCACGCCAGGATCGGCCCGACAACCCGCCGACCCCCCGGTCGAGCAATGGGTTCACCGGCTGATGCCGTGGCTCATTGTGGTCTTCACCGTCGCCGCGTTCCTGCCGACGCTCGAGAACCAGTTCGTGGGATGGGACGACACTGCGAATCTCGTCGACAACCCTCACTATCGCGGGCTTGGCTGGCCACAGGTCCGCTGGATGTGGACCACATTCCATATGGGTCACTACATTCCACTGACCTGGATGACCTTCGGCGTGGATTACCTGCTGTGGGGAATGACGCCCTTGGGCTATCACCTGACCAGCCTGCTCTTGCATGCCGCGAATGGTGTGGTCTTTTACTTCCTCGCCCTCCGGCTCCTGACCGCGGCGCGACCCAGGGCCGTTGAAAGCGGTGGCGCAGGTTTGGCCATTTCCTCCGGCTTCGCGGCCTTACTCTTCGCTCTCCACCCTCTGCGCGTGGAATCTGTCGCCTGGGCTACCGAGCGCCGGGATGTCCTTTCCGGGTGCTTCTACTTGTTGACGATCCTGGTCTACCTCCGGGCCATTGCGTCAGAGAAGCACGGCCGACAATGGTACTGGCTGTCCGTAGCCTTGTTCGCCTGCGCGGGACTCTCGAAGTCGATCGTCGTGAATCTTCCCCTCGTCCTGTTGATTCTCGACATCTATCCTCTGCGACGTGTCGGCGGTTCCGCTGGCTGGTGGGGAGAGCGTGCGCGTCGCGTTTACTTGGAGAAAGTCCCGTTCGTCCTGTTGGCCGTTCTCACCTCCGTCGCCGCCTTCGCCGCACTCGTTCGGCTCCAAAACATGATGGCGTTGGCGCAACTGAGCATGCTCGAACGTGTGGCCGTCTCTGCCTATGGCTTGAGTTTCTATCTCTGGAAGACGGTGGCACCCTTCAGCCTCACGCCGCTCTACGAGCTACCCGCAACGCTGAATCTCTGGGCGCCGCTGTTTCTCCTGAGCTACCTCATGGTCGTCGCTCTCACCGCCGGCTTTTGGGTTCTACGGCATCGTTGGCCGGCTCTTCTGGCCGTGTGGCTGACGTACGTGCTGATCCTGCTGCCGGTGCTCGGGCCCTTTCAGAATGGGCCCCAGGTCGGTGCAGACCGCTACACCTACCTCGCCGGTCTGGGCCTCGCGCTCTTAGCCGGCGGCTGTCTCAGCTTCGTCTGGCGCCTGAGACCGTTCCTGGCCATCGGGCTTGTCGGAGGCATCCTCCCCGGATTGGCCATCCTCACCTGGCACCAGGTCCACATCTGGCGCACTTCGGAGACCCTGTGGGCGCATGCCGTGACCATCGATCCCCGATCTTCCATCGCTCACATCAATTTGGGCACCGCGTTGCTCGATCGGGGCAAGCCCGCGGCGGCCATTGAGCACTTCCAACAGGCCGTCAACATCAGGCCCGATTATGCCGAGGCCCACTACAATTGGGGCACTGCCCTCACTCACCAAGGCAAGCTGGCCGAAGCCATCGACCACTTCCAGCAGGCCGTGCGTATCAGGCCTGATTACGCGGAGGTCCACAACAATTGGGGCACTGCGCTTCTCGACCAGCGCAAGCTGGGGGAAGCCATCGACCACTTTCAGCAGGCCATACAGATCAGACCCGACTATGCCGAGGCTCACAGCAACTTGGGCTTTGCCCTCGCTCTGCAGGGCAAGCCGGCTGAAGCCATCGAGCGTTACCAGCAGGCCCTCCGCATTCAGCCTGACTACGCGGGAGCCCACTTCAACTGGGGCGCCGCGCTCGCCCAGCAAGGCAAGACGGCCGAAGCGATCGGCCACTACGAGAAAGCCCTTCGTGCCAAGCCGGACTTCCCGGAAGCCCATAGCAATTGGGGTACTGCGCTCGCTCAGCAGGGCAATCTCGCCGCGGCGATCGAGCACTTCAAGCAAGCTGTTCAGATAAGGCCAGATTATGCCGAGGCCCACAACAACCTAGGCTTTGCTCTGGCCTCGCAGGGCGAGCTCGCCGAGGCCGTCGAACATTACCGGCAGGCTCTTCGCATTCAGACCGACTATGTCACCGCCCAGGTCAACCTCGCCAATGCTCTCCAGAGGATCACTCAGGGGCAAACGAGCAACCTCGCATCCTCTCGGCCGCGACCTCATTGAGGGGACGACCCGAACGAACCTATGGAACAATTCGAACGGAATCAGTGCCCCTGATCGTCCTCCCCGTGAACGTCTGTCCCTCGAGAACCGCGGTGCTGTCTGTCTCACCCATTTGGAGCGCCTCGGTCTCGACGTGAACCACCAGGTCCAGGCGACCATCCCCATTGACGTCCTCAAACGACGCCATCGGCGTGCCCTTTCCCTTGAGCTTCACGGGGGCACTGGCCAATGTCACGGTCAGGGGGTTCACCGTCCTGGCGTCGAATGTGGCCGTGCTCAGGATGGCCACGGGCACGGTACCGTTCGACCCCAGGTTGATGCTGTTCGGGAAGCTGTGAGGCTTGATGTCGATCCCCACGCGAAGAACAGCGCTCTCGGTGATCACGAAGGGGGAAAAGCTGCTGACCTGCCCGCAGATGACGTTGTTCACCGTGTCGGTGGATGTCGTGACGTCGACCCAGACGCTGCCTTCGAAGTGGAGCAGATGGAGCATGCTCGGATCCACGAACTGCGCTGGATCGTATCTGACGCAGAACGTGACGAGCCCGGCGAAGCTGGCGGTGGTCGTGAGGTCGTAATAGGTTGGCGGACTGCCGAGGCTGAAGCCGGACGGAGGAGTCGGACCGGTGCTGCTGGTGGTCGCAGCGGAATTCCCTTGGGAAGAGATGCTGGGGAAGCTCACGGATGCTCCGCTGCCCAGGGGGACGGTCACCTGACTGCCCGACGGCGTGTTGACTGACGGACCGAAAGGATTCACCCTCGCCACGAAGGCGTCGACGGAGCCGCCCAAGACCGGCTGCGACGGGTTGACGGTGGGGAAATCGGCCGAACTGGCGGTGCCCGCGACGTAGACGTTGCCGGTGGCGTCCAAGGCAATGCCGTTGCCGCCGTCCACGAGACTGCCCCCGAGATAGGTCGAGTAGACCAGCGCAGTGCCGGCGGCGTTGAACGTCGACACAAAGACGGTGGAACCGCCGATCAGCGTGGCCTGGATGGGATTCACGGTCGGGAAGTCGGCCGAATCCGTTTCCCCCGTGACGTAAACGTTACCGGCACTATCCACCGCGATGCCGCGACCAGCCTCCACGCCGCTGCCACCGAGGTAGGTGGAGTAGACGAGCGCCGAGCCGGTGGCATTGAGCTTCGTCACGAAGGCATCGCCGTCCCCACCCCGAAAGGTTGACCGGAATGCTGTCGCGGTCGTCGGGAAATCGGTCGACGCAGTGAAGCCTGTCACGTAGGCGCTGCCGGAGGTGTCCACAGCGATGGCCGAGCCCCCTTCGAAGTCGCTGCCGCCGAGGTAGGTGGAGTAGACGAGCGCCGAGCCCGAGGCGTTGAGCTTGGCCACGAAGGCGTCAAACGGCTCCACGAGGGGATTCCCGTTCCACGTCGGATCGAATGCCCCGGACGACGTCGGAAAGTCGGCTGAAGCGGTGGCCCCCGTCACATAGGCGTTGCCGGCGGAGTCAACGGCGATGCCGCTGCCGCCGTCGTTGTCGCTGCCGCCGAGAAAGGTGGAGTAGACGAGTGCCGAGCCCGAGGCGTTGAGCTTCGTCACGAAGACGTCACTGACGCCGTTGTGGGTCGTATCCAACGCCCCCGGGGTCGTTGGAAAATCGGCCGATCCGGTCGCGCCAGTCACGTAGGCATTGCCGGTCGCATCCACCGCGATGCCGAACCCGACTTCGCCGCCGCTGCCGCTGAGGAAGGTGGAGTAGACGAGTGCGGAGCCGGTGGCGTCGAGTTTCGCCACAAAGGCCCCGACCTCGCCTTTGAGCGTGGCCGGGAGCGCCCCGGGCGTGGTAGGAAAGTCGGCTGACCCGGTCAGTCCCGTGACGTAGGCGCTCCCGGTCGCGTCTACACCGATGCCGTTTCCGCTCTCGTCGCCGCTGCCGCCGAGAAATGTCGAGTACACGAGCGAGCCCGCGGCGTTGAGCTTTGTCACGAAGGCGTCATTCTCGCCGGACAGCGCCGCATTCAGCGCCCCTGGCGCCGTCGGAAAGTTGAGCGAGGCGCTACGGCCCGTCACGTAGGCGTTGCCCGCAGCATCCACGGTGAGGCTGCCGCCGGCGTCGAAGTCGACGCCGCCGAGAAATGTCGAGTAGACCAGCACCGGATCAATCACCAGAGGCTCGGTCGGGTCATAGGCGGCGACCTTGAACCCAACCCGGTCCTCGTCTTGGATCACGTAGCCGCCAGAGATTTCCGTCCGCCGGCCATTGATATCCTGATAGACGAGCGGCTTCTGAAGGCGAAACTCACCGCCGCGGGTCTGGAGGATGAGATCGCCGTTGGCGTCGACTTCGAGGCTCTCGGCCCCTCGAAAGGCGAGCCGGATCACACTCGGGTCGGCCCCTGGCGCCACGACGAAGTCGTACTCGAGCTGGTGCTGTGGGTTCCCGTAATACACGAGATTGACGCCGGGATAGACGTCGCGGTACTCAACTTTCGCGAAGAGGGGCACGTTCGTGCGCCACTTGGCCGGGTCATTCCCGATGAAGTAGTTGATCTTTCCGGGGAGCTCATCCCGTCCCATCGCTTGCGGTTCGGGCTTGGCGCCCACCAATTCCATGCGCAATACCGTGCGCGTCACCTTTTCCCGCCGCGCCGGTTCAGGTTTGACCAAGGGAACCCTGTCTCTCTTCGCCCGCGCCTCGCGCTTGCTCAACACGAACACGGCTTCCGTCGAGGTCAAAAAGAGCGTGTAGCCGCTGCCGCGGGAGAGGAATCTCACCTGGCCATCGGTCTGACCTCGGTTCATTTCGAAAGCTCGGGACAGTCTTCCATACGCGTGGCTCGGCGTGTTGGGCGACGACGTTCGGGGCTCCGCTCCACTGAAAGGCGACACCCGCCCGTCGGTCGGGAATTGCGGACGAATCAGCGCTGGAATACGCCCGAGAGGCTCATTGTGGATTGGCGCCGCGGTCGTGCTGACTACCGAAAGAATTGAGATCAGCGTTGCCCCGATTCCCAGTAACCCTTCGCGGCGCTTCGTCATGTCTTCCTCCGCTCTGTCCGGGCTCAGACGCTGGGATTCGACGTCGCTGTCGATCTCCAAACATATGAGGGTAATAATATACTTGACACACAAGGCTAGATCGGCTATTCTCGGGACATGGACAAGAACCCCGCCGCTCCCGAGACGCTGATTGAGGCCCTCCGCTACTTCAACAACCCGGACGTGTGCCTCTCGTTCATGGTTCAACTGCGGTGGCCTGACGGCGTGGTGCGCTGCCCGACCTGCGGCAGTAACTTCGTGTCGTTCATCTCGACCCGTCGAGTGTGGACCTGCCGCGAGAACCACGAGCGCAAGCAGTTCTCGATCAAGGTCGGAACGATCTTTGAAGACAGCCCGATCGGCCTGGACAAGTGGCTGGCCGCGATGTGGCTGATCGCCAACGCGAAGAACGGGATTTCGTCTTACGAGATCCACCGCGCGCTCGGTGTGACTCAGAAGACCGCGTGGTTCATGCTCCATCGGATTCGGCTGGCGATGCAGGATGGTTCCGTCGAGGCCCTGCGCGGCACCATCGAAGCCGACGAGACCTTCATCGGCGGCAAGACTCGCAACATGCACAAGTGGAAACAGGCGCGCGTACGTGCGGCGGGTCGCGGCGAGACGCACAGCAAGACCATCGTCATGGGCCTGCTGGAACGCGGGTCCGCCACCAAGGACTCGAAGGTTCGCGCGATCGTCGTCCGCGACATCAGCGCCGACGCACTCCAGGGGACCGTTCGGGCCAACGTGGAATCCGGCGCCGCGCTCATGACTGACTCGTGGAAATCGTACCGGGGCCTCAGCGCGGACTTCGTGCATCGCTTCGTGGACCACGCGACCGAATACGTCAAGGGCAACATTCACACGAACGGCCTGGAAAACTTCTGGTCGCTGCTCAAGCGCGCGCTCCACGGGACCTACATCAGCGTCGAGCCGTTCCATCTGCACCGCTACGTTGATGAGCAGGCGTTCCGGTACAACGAGCGCTTTGGGAAGGATGGCGACCGCTTCTTGACCGTGCTGCGCGGCATCGTCGGCCGGCGCCTGACCTACAAGGCGCTCACCGGCAAGCCGATTCTCGCCGTGGCTACGACGTGAGAGACAGGGGCGAGGCCCCAGGAAACGGAGACGGCTATGAGACCACCGGATGAGCTTATCTTCAGGCGAGACGAATTCCGTTGCGCCTACTGCGACCTGGACGGGAAGCTGTTCGAGAATTGGGTATTTCTCTGCGTCGACCACTTCAAACCGCAATCCCGAGGCGGCGACGACAAGATGGAAAACCTGAAAACCTCTTGCGTTAGCTGCAACCACATGAAGGGAGCCCAACAGTTTCCTGAT
>DATHGT010000323.1:0-22862 GCA_035317605.1 Candidatus Acidiferrum sp.
ACCCGAGCACCTGCTGCTGGACGTCGAGCACCATCTGTCGGCCATGCTCCGATTGCCGTATCTCCGCGATCATGAGGTCGGGGACGCACACGAGGTCCACGTCTTCGAGACCGTCGAAATCGTCGAGCACGCGCAGTCCCCGGTGATCGAACCGCTGCATCTCCGGCTGAAACACCCCTTTCAACGCCTGCGACAACGTCTCCGCGGCCGTCTCCGTCTTGTCCCGCACCAACGGCAGGACCACGCAGCGTTTTCCGCCGTTCTCGAAGAACCCGCGCACCGCATAGGCGAGGAACCCGCCGGGCCTCGCCGAGCCGACCGTGGCCGCGAACCGATCCCAGCTGGCCAGCCGCACGGGCTTCGGCCTCTCTCTCTCGTCCTTCTCGGTGCCGGGCAGGCGAGCCTCCACGAACACGAACCCGACGAAGAGCGGGACGCCGGTCGCCAGCCCGGTCCCTGGCGTCGGTCCCTTCTCCCGGATATGCACTCCGGGAGCGAGCCCGCGGGGCTCGCTCCCGAAGTCGGCACTGACGATCGCCATCGTGACGTCCGGCGCCGCGGGCCGCCTAGCTCCGGTTCAGGCCCGTCGACTGGGTGATCCGGAAAATCACGAACTCCGCCGGCCGGACGATGGCCACGCCGATCTCGGTCACCACCATCCCGAGGTCACGCATCTCGGGCGGGTTGGTTTCCGCATCGCATTTCACGTAGAACGCCTCCTCCGGCGTTAGACCGAAGAGCGCTCCCG
The DNA here is from genome assembly GCA_035317605.1 of Candidatus Acidiferrum sp. GTDB lineage: Bacteria > Methylomirabilota > Methylomirabilia > Rokubacteriales > CSP1-6 > DATHGT01. The sequence goes on from DATHGT010000323.1 coordinate 749, forward strand.
AGCGCCACACGTTGGTCAGGAACGCGCTCACGTTGCGCCGGATCTTGCCCCAGAGCGCGTAGTCGTTCGGCTCGAACACGACCCACTGCGTGCCCTCGTCGATCGATTCGCGCAGGAAGAGGAAGAAGCGCCGGACGCTGATGTACTTCCACTCCGCGTTCTTGTCCCCACCGATCGTGCGGGCGCCCCACACGGTGATGTTGCCGTTCATGTTGCGGATGCAATTCACGCCCTGGGGGTTCAGGAGCTCCTGCTTGGGCTTGCTCACGTAGTATTTCAGATCCAACGCCCCGAGGACGGGGACGTTGGCCGGCGCCTTGTGAACGCCCCGCTGCTCGTCGCTGCGCGCGTAGATGCCGGCGATGTGGCCGCTCGGCGGAACATACACGCGTCCCCTGTATTTCAGCCGGATTCCCCGCGCCGGGTCTTCATCCTGCATCTGCACCGCCGGATCGAGGACCTCGATGTAGGGGAAATAGAATGCCGCGTTCTTGCTGCGCTGCGGCAGGACATTGTCCGCTGTTTCGTAGCTCAGCAATTTCACATCGAACTCGCCTGTGTTCGTCGCGGCAGCTGCAGCGGCTGGGACGCCGGGGCCGGGCGCCGCACCTGGGGTGTCCGTGTCACGTTTAGTCTCCACGACCTCTTGACAATCGAGAATGGCGAATCGATCCTCGCAGATCTCGCAATGCGCGACCAACTGGCTCCACACGGCCTGTCCGCCGAGGCCGGGCGCGGCGATGATCGCGACCGCGTCGATCGATTCCATCGCCTCCAAGGCGCGATCGATCTTCGCCGCGGGGGGCGCGGCGGGGTCGTTGCTATTGATCCTGGCGACAAAGCAACGGGTCCCTCCGTTCTTGAAGAACCCGTACACCGCATGCGTCAGGGCCCGATGCCCAGGGTGCAGCGGTTTGCCCGAGGCGCCCGGAGCAGGGATCACCCTGGGATCGTCCGCCGAAAACGAACCAAACAGGCTCGTGTACTCACTGAAGTTGGTACACAGCTTGGTATCGCACTCAGCCGCGCGCACCTTGAATGGCGTCAACACGTACGGCCTCAGCACCGTCGCCGTGGTCCATTCCTCCGACAGCTCCGGTGATCCGGCCGCTTCGCCCGCAGGAGGAGGCGTACCTCCACTGAGACGCTCCAGCCGACGCTGCAGTTCATCTTTTTCGTTCTGCTTGTCCTGGCGTCGTTTTCTCACGGCCTCGGCGCGTGACTCCAACCTCGCTTTTTCCGTCGCCTGGTCCGGAGCCGATGGGGCCTGGTTCGCTCTCTCTTCGGCGGCCTTGACCTCGTCGTTCAGTCTGGTGATGTCCCGGTTCAGCTTCGCCATCTCGCTGTCGATCTCGGCCTTCGCTTGCTTGGCGGCGTTGGTGTCGATGTTTCCTGGCGTCTGACTCAGGATCAGCGTGGCCTGCGCGATCACAGGGTCGTAGTCGGGTTCGTCTTCGGGGCAGTAGATGACGTCCGGGACGAGTCCGATGAATCCGACGGTGTTCGTTCCCACACCGGCGATCGGCTGCTGCGCTGACGGGATCTCTTCGACGTACACACCGGGGGCCAGATACGTCGTCCTTGCCATTGTTCTCACTCCTTCATGTTGTTCGTTGCGATTCCGCCCACCGAAACTCCGTGTGAGATCGCGGCTAACCTCCGCGAGCAGCCTTCGACACCTTCAGGTCCGCGACCGCCATCCGCACCGTGCCGTCCTCGCGCCACGAGACCGAGGCCGTCGTCTCGCCCGCCGCCCCGGAGCGTTCGTCCACGGCTCGCACCCTGTAGGTGCCAGCGGGCAGGTCAAGAAAGTAATAGATTCCGTCCGCCTTCGCAAGGGACCCCACCCATTTGTGGTCCCTCGTTCCCGGCGGGATCTCCGCGGCCTGGGCCGTGAGCGCGACCTCCGCGCCCGACACGGGCCGGCCACCCTCGTCGAGGGCCCGGCCGCCGATGGCCACCTGACGGCGCGTGGTCTCCCATTCCGTCCACGTCCTCACGAGGCCGTCCTCTGCTCCATGCGAATCTTGATGACCTTGTCGGTGACGAGACGGACCTCCTCCGGAACCGCGACGTCCACGGACAGCGTGATCTGATAGTTCAGCGTCGCCTTGGGCTTGCCGCCCACCGCCTGCCAGAACTCGCCCATGCTCTGCAGCCGTCCCGGCTGCAGCGTGCTGACCGGCTGGGCGGGGGTCTGGCCCCGCAGCTCACCCTGGAGCACCTCCTCCGGGAGGGTGCGATAGCGCAGGAGCACGCGCATCACCTCGCCGAGCAGGCGATGCTCGTCTTCGGCCGGGTCGGGAACGCTCTGGCTCGGCCAGGCCGTGATCAGATAGGAAAAGTCGACCCGCACCGGCGCCCGCGTCAGGGTGGCGGTGCCGTCGCCGCGCCGCTCGATCGACACGTCGTTGGTGCGCAGCTCGAGATTCTCCCGGACGTCGTACAGGAACAGATCGATGGCGGGCAGCGTGACCGACTGCGACGGAAACTGGTCGTCGGGGGTGGCGAAGCTGATCTGCACCTGCTCCCCCAGGGCGGCCGGCAGGTCGCGACGCAGCAGCGCGGCGATCGTCTCGTCCAGATCCTGGATCACGCGCGCGGGCTCCCGCTCTCGTCGGCGGGCAGGGGGGCGGGCCAATCGTCCCGCCGGATGTCGGGGTTGATGGTCCCCTTGTCGAAATCCAGCCAGATCCGGCCGTCGCGCCGGCAATCGTAGCCGCGGCACGGGACGGGCCGATCCTCGTGGACGGTGCAGCGGTGGCAGCCGCGGTCGAGATGCACGCAATAGTTCGCCTCGGTCTGGGCGATGAGGTACGGCTGGCCGAGGTCCCACTGCACGATGCCCTGGCGAATGTCCTGTTTCGACAGCGCGAACGGCAGACGGCAGCAGGCGGCCTTGCACAGGTGCACGCGGCTCTCGCAGTCGATGGTCGCCCCGTCCGCGAAGGTGTACTTGTCGGTCTCGGGTTCCTGGAGGACGACGCCGATGCCCTTGTCGCGGCTCTTCCGGGCCAGCCGCTCGGCCACCGTGCGCTGGCGCTGGTCCAGTTCCTCGATCGAGATCACCGCTTTCTCGTGAAGGAGCTCGACCAGCCCGTACAGGAACGAGGCCGCTTCGCGCGTGGCCTGCGTGTTCTCGTTCAGCCGCGCGTGCGCGTAGAGCAGCCCCTCCGCCACCCGCTGCCAGGACGGCGCCGCCTTCGGCCCTCGATCGCTGTCGTCGGCCATGGTCGTGGGCGACGTTTCTAGCCGTGCATCGGCCGCGGGGGCTCGTCGTCCCGGTACTTGGGCTGCATCTTCTTCTCTTCGTCCTCTTCGGGAACCTGCCGTTGAACCGACGCCGGCTCCGCTGAGCCACCGCCGCCCCGCTGCTCCTGGTGCATGACGGCGGCGGCGACCCGATCCGCTTCTTGCTCGTACTGATCACCGGGTTGACTCACGGAGAGCTTCGTCTGCGCTCCTCGGGGGGCGGCGGAGCCCGCCCGAGTCGCCTCGTCGTCCGACTTGGTGCGCACCGTGCCCGGGTTCTGTTGCACGACGTGGGTCAGCTCGTGCGCCAAGAGCTCGCGTCCGTTCGAACTGCCGGGGTCGTACTCCCCTCGCCGGAAGTAGATGTCCTGCCCGATGGTGAACGCGCGCGCCCCGAGCGATTGATTGAGGCCGTCGGCCTGCGCGTTGGCGTGCACCCGGACGCCGCTGAAGTCGGCGTTCAGCGCCCGACCGATCTGCGCTTGAACCCCGCGATCCAGCGACTGGCCGCTCCCGCGGCTGCTCTCGATGGCGCCCTCGACGTCACGCGCCGCGCTGCCGTCAGGCTCCAGGTCACTGGCCAGGGCCACCACCCGCTGGACGTAGCGATTGCCGTACTGTCGTTGGAGTCGAAGCAGCGCCTGCTGACCGGAGGTCAGTCCGGCTGACGCCGGCGGCGCCTGGGCGATGGGACGAGATGCGCCGCGCCGCGGCGACACCCGGGACACGAGACGTCGACTCACTTCTCGATCACGATCCGCCATCGTGGACCTCCTTCTCCGGGACGAGCACGGTACGACGCGCCGGATGCGTGGGCAGGCCGGCCGCCTCCTCCCGCCTCTGGGCCACCGAAAGGCTCCCATCGATCATGAGCGTCACGAGGCGGTCGCAGGATACACAGGTCGTCCGCACGACGCAACCCCCCAGCCCGGCGCGCGGGCGTCCGTCCGCCGCGCGCGTCATCCCGGATCCCCTGGACGATTCGAGGATCTTCCCCCTCACTCGCGGAACTCCCCCTCCGTCACCACCTTGCCCATCTTCTGGAACTCCCGCTTGGTCGCGTGCATCAGGTGGCTCATGGTGACGACGTTGCCGTCGGCGGCGGCCAGGAACGCCGAGGCCAGGGCGATGTTGCGGATGCTGCCGCCGGCGATCTCGAATCGACGGGCCAGGAAGTCGAGATCGAGCCCCGGATCGCGCGGGGTGTCGTCCGGCCACACGCCCTTCCAGATCCGCCGCCGATCCTCTTCGTCGGGAAACGGAAACTCCACCGTGAACTGCAGCCGCCGGACGAACGCCTCGTCCATGTTCTTGCGAAGGTTGGTGGCCAGGATGACGACGCCGTCGTACTCCTCCATCCGCTGCAACAGGTAACCGACCTCGATGTTGGCATAGCGGTCGTGGGAGTCCTTGACGTCGCTCCGCTTGCCGAACAGCGCGTCCGCTTCGTCGAAGAACAGGATGGCGTTCGACGTCTCCGCCTCGGTGAAGATCCGCGACAGGTTCTTCTCGGTGTCGCCGATGTACTTGCTCACGACCATGGACAGGTCGACCTTGTACAGCTCCAGGCCCAGCGCCGACGCGATGATCTCGGCGGCCATGGTCTTGCCGGTACCGGACGGGCCCGAGAACAGGACGCCCAGCCCCTTACCCAGCGACAGCTTCCCCTCGAAGCCCCACTCGCCGTGAACCCGCTCGCGATACTTCATGTGGTTGCAGATCTCGCGCAGCCGTTCCACGCGGTCGCCGGGCAGGACGATGTCGTCCCACTGGTATCGGGGCACGATCTTGCGGGCCAGGGTGGCCAGTCGCTGGTTGGAATGAAACCGGCAAGCCTCGTACAGATCGGCGCGGCTGAGGCGGGCCGCCTCGGGATCGCGCAGGCACGCGAGATTGATGGCCATGGTGGCCGCATCGCGAATCTGTCCCCCCGTGAACCGGAAGGTGGTCGCCAGCGCGCCCAGATCCACGTCGGCGTCCAGGCGCCGGTGGCCCTCGAGGGCCGCGGACCAGGTGGCCAGGCGCTCGGCCCACGACGGCTTGCTCAGCTCGAGGTTCACGAGGCACGCCGCGCGCAGCGCTTCATGCGGTTCCCAGCGGGCCTCGCCGGCCAGGAACGTCAGCGCCGGACGGCTGCCCAGGGCGTCCACGAACGACGCGAGTCCCGGCCTCTTGTCTTCGGCGAGCAGGACGTCGAAATTCTTCCACAGCACCGCCGCGCCCAGGAGCTTCGCTTCCCGCTGAACGAGCTCGAACACCGGCGCCCCGCTCTCCCTGTCGTGGGCCGGCTTCGCGGCATCGGCGACGAGGAGACGCATGCCCACCTCCCGGCACACCGCCGCCGCCATGCCGTGCTTTCCCACGCCATAGGGGCCGCGCAGATGAACGATCACGGGCCCGGCCGTGACACCACTGAGGACCAGACGAACCAGCCGTCGTCTCGCCGCTTCATCGACGTCCGGCCCCTTCGAGTCCCCGTCGAGCGCGAGGAGCGTTGAAAACGGTCGGATCCGCTCGTCGATGGTGTCGGAATCCAGCAGGTACCGCACGATCCTCGGATCGACGGCGAGGGACCTGGCGAGCAACGGTGGATGCGGCTGCGCGGGGTCGTCGAGCAGCGTCAACACGTGGTTCCGGAACAACGAGCCCTCGCCGCTGAAGTACCGCCTCGCCGCGAATCCGGCCTCGGCCGCCGGCGCCAGGAGGTCGAGCACGAGCCCGACGCTGGGCCGCTTCTTGGTGACGTCATCGTGGAGGTACGCGTACAGCTTCTCGTAACGGAGGTCCATCTCCACGGCGAGGCAGACCAGCAAGACGTCGATCTCGAACGCATCGAGTCCGAAGCTCTGCTGGAGACGATCGAGGCGGAGCTCGATGCCGCCTTGGACGCTCCCTTCGCGGCGCCGCCCGTTCAGACGGCGGAGTTCGTCGAGGGCCGGCCCCTGTTCGAGAACGTCCGGCCCTGTCCCCGCCCATCGGGGCCGCCCGATGGGCTGCTCGAGCAACGCGTCGACTTCCCCCTCGGAAATATAGAGACCGCGGAACTGCTCGTCGCCCGCGTGCAGCCGTCGGGCGCGCGCGACCTCGGCCGCGATGAGCAAATCGATCCGCTCCAGCTCGGCGAGCAGATGCTGCAACGAGCTCGTGAACGCGCTCGTCGTCCCGTCGCTCCGGTGTGCCACGTCTGGCTGGGTCCCCATACCTCGGTCTCGCTCCGAGCGTTCTCTCACTTGACGACGCGCCGATTCGCTATATCACCTTGGCGCGGTGGCGTCGTTCGTGACGGTGCCTGCGTCCTGGGGCTTGGATGCCGGCGTCGGCGCCTGATTTGCCGGCGACGCTGCCTCCGGTCGGCTGGCGGTACCCTCCGGCTTCACACTCGTTTTGTTGTCAGTGTTCGGCGGCTGGGTCTCACCCCGCTTCTCCTGTGTCCCGTCGGGCGGAGCGGGCCCTTTCTGACCGTCCTTGGATCCTGAGCCCGCATTCTGGGAGGCTGGCGCCGGGGCCGGCGATGACTTGCTCGCCTCCGGTTTGCCGGGCGGCTGCTTGGCCGCCTCCGGTTTGCCGGGCGGCTGCTTGGCCGCGTCCGGTTTGCTGGGCGTCTGCTTGGCCGCGTCCGCTTTGGCCGGCACCTTGGCGTCTGCTTTGCGCGTGACCGGCTTGGCCGAGTCCGTTTTGCTCGGCGCTGGCGTGCCCGCGTCCGGCCTGCCCGTCACGGGCTCGGCGGGTCGCTTCGCGGCGTCGAGTTGCCGCTGGAGAGTTTCGACTCCCTTCAGCGCACGGTCTTTTTCAGCGTGGCTCGCCTCGAGCTGCTTTCGCAGCTTGTCCGCTTCCTCCAAGGCGCGCACCTCGCTCTGGGTCGGACGACCTCCGGTGTAGTAAACAAGCCCTCCAGCCGTGGCCGCCCCGGCGACCAGTCCGGCAACGATGAACGCGGCGACCTGCGATATCAGGCCTCGCCCACGGCGCGCTGGAACACCCGTCGACGGTGCCGGCGGCGGCGGCGCTTTGGCGGGCCGCGTTTGCGTGGGCGGCGCCGCCGGTTTGCGAGCCCCGTAGCTGATCAGCTGAACGGTGATGTTGTCCCGGCCGCCCGTGTCCAACGCCAATTGCACCAGGTCGAGGGTCGTTTCCTGGATCGGCCCCTCGCGACGGAGCGCCGCTTCGATCTCGGCGTCGGCCACGTACCCGCACAGCCCGTCGGAGCACAGCAGGAGCGCATCGCCCTCCTGGAGCCGATGGTCGCGCATGTCGACCTCGACGGTGGGCGCGCTGCCGATGGCGCGCTCCAGCACGCTCGACTGCGGATGATCGGCGGCCTCTTCCGGCTTCAGCATTCCGGCTTCGACCATTCGCTGGACCACGGTGTGATCCGTCGTGAGCCGGGAGAGCTTGTTGTTACGGTAGAGATACGCTCGGCTGTCGCCGACATGCGCCAGCTTGACGCTCCGGTCGGCGACGAGCACCAGGACCGCGGTGGTCCCCATGCCTTCCACCGCCGAGTCGCCGGAATGGGCTCTCTTGTACACGGCGTCGTTGGCTGCCTTGAACGCCGCCGCGATCACCGCGTCGGCCGGCTCCCCCGCCGCGGCCTGGCTGATATGCCGCTGCAGTTCCTCCACCGCTATTTGCGCGGCCACGGCGCCGCCTTTGTGTCCACCCATGCCGTCCGCGACGATGTACAGGTGACCCAGGGGCACCCGGGAACCACTCATCCGGTCCTGGTTCTCCTCGCGGGCGAACCCGGTCTCCGAGAGCGCCCCAACCTCTAACCGTTCGTTGTCGGAGTCCATCCATTCCGCCTACATTCCGTTCAGGGTGTGTCGCCTCGGGGCTTCTCGCTAGAAGATGACGGATCGACCGGGTCCCTTGATCCCGTCGTCCTTGGTACCGCCGGACTGCGGGGCCGAGGGGGTCCCCACTTCGAAGACCGACTCGCCCAGGCGAATGCGGTCGCCGTGACCGACCATGACCGGAGTTCCGGTGACCCGCTGTTCGTTGAGAAACGTGCCGTTCCGAGAAGCCTGGTCGTACAGAAACAGGCCACCGTTCTGGTAGCGCAGGCAGGCGTGCTCGCCCGATATGCTGTCGTCGGCCGCCGCACACAGGTCGTTGTTCGCGTTTCGTCCGAGCCGGTAGGTCGGCTTGTCGACGACGTACTGCTGTCCCTTCATCGGCCCGGCGATCGCGACGAGCGCCGCGCTCGGACTGCCCGGCGTCGGCTGGACGAAGTGCCCGCCGACCACGGTGGCGCGCCGCTTCGGTGGGTCGATTGTCGTCGGCTGCTGCGGCGGGAGGGGAGGGAGGGGAGGGAGCGCGCTCAATCCCAGCCAGTACACGGTGGTATTGACCAAACTCGCGTAGGCCCGTGCGTCGTCGTCCTCGGGCCGGAGCCCGCGGTCATCGGCGACCTCCTGACCCACGTCGTACACGGCCCGCACCAATTGAACCAGATCGGGAGCGAGCGTTCGGACGTCGTTCAGTCGCTGCAAGGCTTCCCGTACTCCCAGGGTCGGCGTCATGGCTTTATTCGCGATGCATCCATCGTACACGGCCTGTCTGACGGCACCCCATGCCGCGAGCACGATATCGCGCCCGGATTGGGTTGCGCCTTTGCTGGGGGGAGGGGCCGCGGGCTCGGGCGAGCGGGCGGCGACCTCCCGCGGAATCGTGGCGGCCCTCTGCCGTTCCTGTCGGACCCGTTGGCCGAACTGGACTTTCCACCGGCGCTTCGCGGGATCGATCTCGATCGACGCCACGTTCGCGATCAGCTCCGCGATCGGGCGACGGAAGATGATCGCCAGCAGAATGACCGTGACGACGGTCGTCAGCAGCACCTTGAATTTTTCGAGGATCGCGATCAGCTCGTCCACGTTTGGACTCTCCTTCGTCGAGTCAGAAACGGTGGCTCATCGACGAACACGCGCTCGTGAGAACCTCTCGGAGAATCCAGCCCGGAGCGCTATCGCACGACGGTATCTCCCTCCTTCGGTGACGGAGCCGGGGGCTGGGCCGCGGCGGGGGCGGGCCGGGCGGCCTGACCCGCCGGCGGCTTGACCATGATGAAGGTCCAGAGCGTCGAGCCCGTCTTGATCTCCGCGTAGTTCGGCAGCTCGGTGCCCTGATTGGCCTTCAGCATCTGCGTGCCCAGAAAAGTCCCGTTGGAACTGATCTGATCGAGGATCTCGTAGTTGCCCTGGCGGCACAGAATCAACGCGTGCTCCGCGGACATCGTGGTGTCGTCCACCAAGATGTCACAGGGGCGATGGTCCGCCTCGCTGCTGATGTTGCCGCTCCCGATGAAGTTCTTGCCTTCGAGGATCTTGAAGACCTGGCCCTGGGGCAGCCACGTATACGTGATCAGGAGCCCGGCGAGTCGCCGCGTGTCGCCTGCCCCCGCGTACGCGCCGGGCTGGGCCGGCCCCGGCCCCCCCATCGCGCGGGTGACCCGCTGCGGCTCGGGCGGATTGGGCCTGGGCGAGCCGATCACCGTGCGTTGGCGGTCGAAGGATTCCTGCGCGCCGGTCGTCCGCTGATTGGATCGCTGCTCGGCCTCGCAGTACGAGCAGGTCTCCCAGTTGGGGTCCATCGCGTGCCCCTTCGCGCACCGTACGGGACGAGCGTTTGCGTCTGCCATGTCAGCCTCCTTGTCGAGCGGCCTCGGAACGTCCGACACAAAGTTCCAGTCCGTCCCGGCGCGCGTCGTCGCGGACGAGCTTCAGACTGCGGCCGAGTCTATCACCGGTCATCGCGTCTCGCCACGCCATCGAGGCTTGCCTGGGCGCGCGCCGCCTCGCACCGTACCCTCAGGTGCCCTTACTGAGGGCGGCGCAGTCGGCGCCCATGACGGCTTCGTCCACACGTCCGCTCCCGCCGCGCTGCCGTTCGAAGTGGCGCTTCATCACACGCGCGACCTGAATCTGCTCGAAGGCGCTCTTCGCTTCGAGCGCCTTGCTGTACTTGTCGAACTCCTGCCCCGCGACCGTGGCGTCGACGATGGCGAGCTGGTCGAGAAACTTCGAGTATTCCCGGAGCGCACTGGCGATGTTGGTCTTGTGATCCTGGATCTGGTTCTTGAATCCCTCTTCGATGTTCGTGTCCTGGATGAGCCGGGCCGACCGCAAGCCCGCCTCTTTCCGTTTGAGCAGGTCGAACTGCGTGCAGGCGAACCACGCCTTTTCCGACCCGCTCTGGATGACGTTGTACGCGATCTTGTGTTCGGCCTTGGTGAGCAACCCCGTCGCCGGGTCGTTGTTCTGGGTGGAATCGGGCTTGGCCTGGCGAGTCTCCTTAACAATGGGCGAGCTCGTCCCGGGATCGAGCTTGGCCTCCGAAGTGCCTTTGTCTTCCGAAGTGCTCCCGCCTTCCGAAGTGCGCCCGCCTTCCGAAGTGCTCTTACCGTCCGCGGTGCTCTTGCCTTCCGCGGTGCTCTTGCCTTCCGCGGTGCCCTTGCCCTCCGAAGTGCTCTTGCCCCCTGAATCGACGGCCGGGGGACGGGTGGACAGGTAGGTGATGATCCCGGCGCTCGCCACGAGCGTCGCTACCAGGGCCCCAATGAGCACCTTCGAGCGGCGCCTGCCGTCCGGCTTCCGGTCGACGCCATCGATGGCCGTGGCGAATTCGCCGCAGTCCTGAAACCGTTGGGCCGGCTCCTTGGCCATCGCCTTGAGGATGATCTGCGCCACTTCGGAGGAGATCTCGGCGTTGGTCTGTCGCGGATCCCGCGGGGGGGTCCTGACCTGCTGGTCCTTGACCTCGAAATCCGTCTCTCCGTCGAACGGAACACTGCCCGTCAGCATTTCGTACAGCACGATGCCGAGGGCGTAGATATCCGTGCGCCGATCCACCTCGCGCGGGCGCAGGATCTGCTCGGGACTCATGTACCACGGGGATCCGATCGCCACCCCGGTCGCCGTCAGCGACTTCTCGGCGCCGCCCGCCATGATCGCGATGCCGAAGTCCATGAGGCGCGGCCGGCCATTCGTGTCGACCAGCACGTTCGAGGGCTTGATGTCCCGATGGACGAGCCCCTTGGCGTGCGCGAATCCCAGCCCCTTGAGGACGTCGCGGAAGATGGGCAGCGCTTCCGATTCCGCCAATCTTCCCTTCGATTTGATGAGACGGCTCAGGTCCTGGCCGTCCACGTACTCCATGACCAGGAAGAATTCTCCGGCTTCCTCGAAAAAGTCGGTGACCTGGACGATGTTCGGATCGGTCAGGAGCGCCTGCTTTCGCGCCTCCTCGAAAAACCGCTGGCGGAAGTTCGGATCGCCGCTCAGGGCCCGGGACAGGCTCTTGATGGCGAACGGCTTGCGGAGGTTGACGTGCTCCGCCAGGTACACCACGCCCATGCCGCCCTCGCCGATCTCCGAGACGATCCGAAAATTGCGCAGAATCTTGCCGGCCATGGGGCTCGGTCGCGCCGTCCCCCGCGCGCCGGATCCCGTCCCGCCTATCAAGAGATTGGTTTCGCGACTCATCACAGCGCCTCCCCTCCCTTACGACCGACCCGGTCGACCGGTCACTTCGCCGCCCTTCGCGGCGGACACCTCTCGCACCTTCGTCAGGTAGCTGGGCGTGTCGACCGCCCCCTCCCGCACCTCGTAGGCCGGCTTGAGCCCCTTTCCTTCGTACCGAACGCCCTTCGGCGTCTGGAGATTGCCGATCGCAAGGATCAGCGCGGAGCCATCGCTCAGCTCGATGATCTCCTCCCAGGTCGCCTTCCCGGCGGTTCCCCTGCCGATCGACACCGCCCGGCCGTTGTCGGTCAGGGCCGCGATGAACACCTCCGCCGCACTGGCCGTCCCTTCGTCCTGCCAGACGAAGAGGGGAATCGCCCGGTCCACCACCGGGGCCCGGCTATCGTACGCCTTCGTGCCCTTCCGGGTCTGGACGGACACCACCCGCTTGCCTTCGTCGAGAAACAGCATGGCCGAGTCGATGGCGGCATGCAGGTCGCCCCCGCCGTTGCCCCGCAAATCGACGATGATCGGAACCTCCCGCGGCCACTGCTTGAGGGCGTCCGCCAGCGCCGGCTTGGTGTCACGGGAGAAATGCGAGAGCACGATGATGGGGCTCCCCTCCACCGTCCGCGTCGAGACGCTCCGCTGCGTCACCGCCTCGCGCGCGACGCTGAACTCCCGTTCGCGGCCGTCCTTCGTGGCGACGGCCACCCTCACCTCGGTCCCCGGCTTCCCTCGGGCCATGCCCGCCACGCCGAAGATGGACTTGCCGTCGACGCGCACGCCGTCGATGCTCCTCAGCTCGCTTCCGCGCGCGATGCCGGCCCGCGCCGCCGGGCCGTCCGGACGGGGCAGGCAGATCATCCGGCCGTCCCGGTCCTGCGTGATTTCCATGCCGATGCCGACGTACCTGTCGTTCAGCGATTCCTTGAACCGGCGATACTCCTCGCGCGAGAGGTAGTCGCAGCACAGCTCCTTGCGCGCCAGGTAGGCGCGGAGGGATTGCTCGACGATCTGGGCCCGCGTGACGTCCGGCCGCAGACGAACCGCCCGGTCTTTGATCCGGGCCACCGCCTCGACGTAGAGCAGGATATCGGCGTCGTCGAGGCCAAAGGCCGGCTTGCGCCCCTCCGACGCCGGCTTCGGAGAGTCGGACTTCGGTGTGGCCTGGGAGACGGCCGGGGCGTACCGCTCGTGCGCGAGCCACAGGCCGCTCAGAGAGAGGAGTGCTCCAGCCAGGACCGCGACGAGGAGCGCGCCGAGCCGCCGTTTACTCCCGATCGCCATCGCTCGCGGCTCGTCCCTCGTGATGCGGCTGGGGCCCCGTCATTGCGTGAGCATGACGTTCAGGTATTTCCTGATCTCATTCTTGAGCGACTCGATTTTCTCCTTCTTCGCGGCGTCGGAAAGACGATTGTCGTTGGCGAGCTGGCGGGTCTGTTCCTGAAGCCTCTGGACCTCCGCTTCCCTGCTCTCCTTTTCCATCTGCTGCTGCCTGGTCTCGGCTCCCAATTTGTGGTTTTCTCGCCTGAGCCGTTCCAGTCCGGCGTCGAGATCCTTGAGGGTCATCTGCTTGGTGTCGATCTCCGTCATCAGTTTCCGCTGCTCGGCCACCAGCGACGCTCGCTGAATCTCGAGCTGGGTCAGGTTCGCTTCCTTCTCGGCGATCCGGGTCGTCATCTGCCCCGATTCCTGCTTCATCTGCGCGATCGTGCACGCGCAGACCGCCGCGGCGGAGCCGACGACCAGCAGTGCGCGAAGCCGACGCATCCGCCCGCCGATCAGAGTCGCGTCCTCATGGACGCCAGCGACGTCGTCTTGGATCTCATCTCGTTCAGGTTCGTTTCCAGCGCCGCGATCTGGGCGTCGAGCTGGGGGGACGAGCCGCTCTGTTGGGCGCGGAAGTTCTTCAGGCCCTGAAGCTCGTCCGACGCGACGCCCACCTGCTTGTTGGCGTCGTCGATCTTGTTACTCAAGGCTTGCTTTTGCTCGGCCAGCTCCCGCCGGCTGGCCTGTTGGGTCCTCACCTGTGACTCGAGGCGGGCGATCTTGGGCGCGAAATCGTCGACGTCCTTCTGCAAGGCCAGGTTGTATTGCCGGGTGTCCGAGTTGATCGCCTCGGCGAACGCGACGCGCGTATTCACGTCGGTTTCTTTCCCTCTCAGCATTTCGTGCCGGTTGGCGACCTGATCGGCGTAAACGTACCCGGCCGTTCCGACGAGGCTGGCGCCGAGGATGCCGCCGGCAATGGCGCCCCGGGTTCCGCCGAGGAGGTATCCCAGACCACCTCCGACCACGGCGCCGATTCCGGCCCCGGCCACAGCGCCTTCAGTTCGAGCCTGGCCGCCCTGGGTGGCGCAGCTGCTGAGGAACACGACGACGACGATCAACGCGAACGACGCCTTTACCCGTCGCCAGCACACGTGTCGGGCCGAAGCTGTCTTCATCGATCTCCCTCCGTGCTGTAGTCACGAAGCCCATGAAACACCTATCGCACGTCCCCCGATAGCGTCCGAGGAAAGGAGATTAGGCCCAGAATGGCCGCTCGTCAATGCGATCGTGCCCCCATTGCGGGCTCCGTTCAGCGACAGCCGGCGGCGTGCAGCCGCGGGAACACCTCGTCGCGAAACGCCCGGATTTCCGCCTCGGGGCCGACGAAGGTCTGAAACGCCTGCACGTAGAGACTCGTGACTCCCGCGCCCGTCATCTCGACGATCCGCCGGGCGCAGTGCTCTGCGGTGCCCACGAGGCCGAACGTGTCGCAGAGTTGCGTGATGACCTCGTCCGGCACGAACGCAGTCGCGTCGATGGCCTGCTCCCAGTCTCGCGTGTGGGACAGATCGGGATAGATGTCGCGCACCGCCTGCGGGATCTCAAAGCGCGGCAGCCTGAGGCCCGCGTATTCGGCCCAGTGCGATCGCGGGCTCAGGATCGCCTGATGGACGACGTTGGGCCTGGCCTGCCGGCGCGCCTCGGCGGTGGTGGCGGCGATGCCGACGCGAACCGTCCACACGATCTCGAGGTCGTCGAGCGTGCGGCCGCTCCGGCGCGCTCCTTCGGCGAGGTGGCCCAGCACCGCGTCGACGATGCCGCGATGAAAGCCGACCGACAGCATGACGCCGTCGGCGATCTCCCCCGCCAGCTCGATCGCCTTCGGTCCCGACGCCGCCATCAGCACGGGAATGTGCCGCCCCGACGCATAGGCCAGGCGGCCCGGCGTCGCCCCGAAGTCGATCGCCTTCCCCGCGAGGAGCGCCCGCAGCGCGGTGATGCACGCCCGCATCTCCGCCAGCGTGGCCGGCTTTCGTCCGATCGTGTGCGCGGACGTGTACCCGGTGCCGATGACGACCTTGGTGCGTCCGGGCGCCAGCTCGTCCACGCTCTGGACCGCGCTGGCCAGCACCGACACGTGACGGGTGAACGGATTGGTCACCGCGGGGAACAGCATCAGGCGCGACGTGTTGACCGCGGCCAGCCCCAGCGTCACGAACGTGTCGCGACAGAGCAGCTGGCTGTCGAGAATGCCGACGCCGTCGAAGCCCGCCGCCTCGACGTCCTGGATCAACGCGAGCAAGGCCGGCAACGGCATGGTGCCGGGGACCCTGAGCGTGGCCTGAACGCGCGTCATCCCGTCGCTCCCGATCTCACGTGTGCGCCCGCCGCGGCGACGCCGAACGTCCTAGGCGCCGTCGAGCGCGGGCCTCATCTTCAGGATCGCGTCGATGTGGGCGCGCGGGGAGAGTCCCGAGCCCATGGTGTTCACCGAAAGGTGGGTGGCGCCGAGGTCCCGCCACTCGCGGGCCCGCTTGGCCCACTCGGTCGGGCCCCCGATGCCGTAGGCGAAGCGGCCCTCGATGCCCACGGCGGAGGGCGGGCGGCCGGCGTCCTTCATGTACGCGCGCACGCGATCGAGCGTGTGGCTCGCCTCGTCGCCGGGCTGAAACTGGGGGAACCAGCCGTCGGAGATCTCGGCCACCCGCCTGAGCACGGGCTCGGCCATGCCGCCCATCCACACCGGGATGGGACGCTGGACGGGCAGCGGGTTGATGCCGGCGCGGTCGAGACGATGGTAGGCGCCCTGGAAGTTCACCACCGGCTCGGTCCAGAGCTTGCGCATCACCGCGATCTGCTCGCTGACGCGGCGGCCGCGGGTATGGAAGTCCTCGTTCAGCGCCTCGTATTCCACGTGGTTCCAGCCGATGCCCACGCCGAGGCGCAGGCGGCCGCCGGTGAGCACGTCCACCGCCGCGGCCTGCTTGGCCACCAGCGCGGTCTGCCGCTGGGGCAGGATGAGGATGCCGGTGACGAGCTCGAGGCGCTGCGTGCAGGCGCCGAGGTAACCGAACAGGACGAAGACCTCGTGGAAGGCACTCTCGTCGGTGTACGGCGGGCGGCGCCCGAGCTTGTCGAAGCGTTCCACCTTGGCGCCCAGCACGTGATCGAAGACGAGCAGGTGATCGTAGCCCGCCCCCTCGGCGGCCTGGGCATAGTCGCGGATCACCACGGGATCCGAGCCGATCTCCGTCTGCGGAAACACCACCCCGAGCTTCATGTCGTGTCCTCCTCCATGCTCCGGGAGTGTACCCCGGCCCCGGTGGAGGAGTGTGTACGGCGATCAGACGGGAATGTGCTGGGCCTTCGCTTCGCGACTCCATGCCCGGTGCCGCGCGATGCTCGCGATGAACTCCGCCGCCACCTTGGCGACGTCGCCATCGCCGCCGGCCACCACGCCCTCCTCCAGCGGCCCCGCCTTCGCGCGCGCTCCGTTCGGCTTCTGCTCGGTGGGCAGCAGGGAGACGCCGGCGCCCGTCGCCGCCAGCGCCTTGCAGTGCTTGTAGGCCTCGGTGACGAAGAGCTGCGCCTTCGCGTCCTGGCTGAGCGCCTTCACGCTGTCCGATCCGCCCGGCACGAACACCGCGTCGAACAGTACGGAGCCCACCGTGAGCAGGCTGAAGTCCACGGGAATCTTCGCGCCGCGGCTGCCCGCGAGCGTCCCGCCGTGCGGTGCGATCACCTTGGCCGTGGCTCCCGCGGCATCGAGCGCCTTCTTCATCGTCTCGATCGCGCTCGCGTCCACGCCGTCCGCGGCCAGGATCGCCACCTTGCGACCCTTCGCGGTGTCCTTGATCGTGTTCGCCATGCTGAGCGCGCCCGACGCCTCGAGCGTCTGCTTCGGACGCCGCGGCTCGAAGTCCTTGGGCTTTCCGTCGGCGGGAACGCTGCGGTTGAGCGGCGGCTCCACGCGGGGCACCGCGGGCAGACCGAGGCCCTCGGCGACGCGCTCGGCCAGCGAGCGGTCGACGTGCGCGAGCATCCCCACCATGCGCTCGCACACGGCCGCCGCGTCCACCTTGCCCAGCTCGAACCGCAGGGCCTGGACGATGTGATCCTTTTCGTTCTCGGACTGGCTGTTCCAGAAGAGCGTGGCCTGGCTGAAGTGGTCGAAGAACTTCTCGCCCCGCGCCCGCCGCTTGGTGTCGTCGATGCGCTCGGGATAGCTCACGAACCCTCCGGCACGGGCGCCGGCCTGGAACGGACAGCCGCCGCCGAGCGTGTTGGGGTCGTAGCTCGTCTGGCCCACGCTGATCGTCTGGCGCATGTGGCCGTCGCGCTGGTTGTTGTGCACGGGCGCCACCGGCCGGTTGATGGGAATCTCGTGGAAGTTCGGGCCGCCGAGCCGGAGCAGCTGGGTGTCGGTATACGAGAACAACCGGCCCTGGAGGAGCGGATCGTTCGTGAAGTCGATGCCGGGCACGATGTGGCCGGGATGGAAGGCGACCTGCTCGGTCTCGGCGAAGAAGTTGTCGGGATTGCGGTTGAGGACGAGCCGGCCCACGCGCTGCACGGGCACGAGCTCCTCGGGGACGATCTTGGTCGGATCGAGCAGATCGAAGTCGAAGCGGTCCTCGTCCTTCTCCTCGATGATCTGTAATCCGAGCTCCCACTCCGGATACGCCCCGCCCTCGATCGCCTCCCAGAGGTCGCGCCGGTGGAAATCGGGGTCCTTGCCCGAGATCTTCAGCGCCTCGTCCCACAGCACGGAGTGCACGCCGAGGAGCGGCTTCCAGTGGAACTTCACGAAGCGCGCCTCGCCCCGCTCGTTGACCAGGCGAAACGTGTGGACCCCGAAGCCTTCCATCATGCGGAAGCTGCGCGGAATGGCGCGGTCGGACATGACCCACATGATCATGTGCATCGATTCCGGCATGACCGAGATGAAGTCCCAGAACGTGTCGTGGGCCGAGGCCGCCTGCGGCATCTCGTTGTGCGGCTCCGGCTTCACCGCGTGGACCAGGTCGGGAAACTTCACCGCATCCTGGATGAAGAAGACCGGGATGTTGTTGCCGACGAGGTCGAAGTTACCTTCCTCGGTGTAGAACTTGACCGCGAAGCCCCGAACGTCGCGGGCTAGGTCACTGGAGCCGCGCGAGCCCGCCACCGTGGAGAAGCGCACGAAGACGGGGGTGGTCCGGGCGGAGTCCTGGAGGAACGCCGCCTTCGTCCAGCGCGCCAGCGACTTATAGACCCGGAACGTGCCGTGAGCCGCGGCTCCCCGCGCGTGGACGACGCGCTCGGGGATGCGCTCGTGATCGAAGTGCGTGATCTTTTCGCGCAGGATGAAGTCTTCGAGGAGTGACGGCCCCCGGGCGCCCGCCTTGAGCGAGTTCTGGTTGTCGTTGATGCGGGTGCCGTGATTGGTGGTGAGCGCCTGATCCGCGCCGCTCTCGCGAGCGGCCTCGAGCGCCTTGACCTTATCGTTCGTGGCGGGCTTCACCGGGGGCTTGCGGGGCATGTTAGGAGCTCGCCCCCTCGGACTTCAACCGCTCCGGGATTCGCTGAACGGTTTCCAGGGCGTCATCGAGCGTTTGCATGGTCTTCTCGCGCAGGCCCGGAAGCTGCGTGTCCAGCATCGAGCCGATCTCCTTGCGCCAGTACCAGGCGGCGGCACCGACGGCGAGCACGGTGATCCATTTCATCATGATGGTCTCCTCTCTCCAGCGAACGCGCGTAGGTTCGCTCTCTCTCGTGATCAAGTTTGCATGGAGCAAGGCGCGGGCCAGGCACTTCCCTCTCGCCGTGACGTCAGCCTAGGGCAGGGACGGGTCGTCGCCGTGCAGCGCGTCGCCTCGGTGGAGGCGAGCGGCGATGTCGTAGGTCTGGCGGACGGCCCGCACCGTCGGAGCGTGGGCGGTAAGGAAGCGCGCTGCTCCGATGAGCACGTGGTCGCCCAGGCCCCGGCCGGCAAACCGGCGGTACTGCCGGACGCGGCCTCGTAGATCTGGAATTCGTGGAATCCGGCATCCTCCCGCAGGAGCGCGTGGCCGAGCGTGTTCACGACCTCCTCGTGCCGACCGCCCCGGAGGACATCGGCGACGAGCTGGGCCGTCTCGTCCACGTGACCCTGGACGTCGAAGGCGCCGAGTAGCTGCTCACGGCCGGGCGAGCGCCCGGACGGGGTGGGCAGCGGCTGCTTGGGGAGGTTCAGGAAGCGCTCCAGATAGATCGACATCGCCCCGTCGAACAGGCCGCGCGCGAGGAGCCTCGACGGCGCGCGTCGCATCGCCTGGTCGACCCCGTTGGCGTACGAGAAGCTGTGGTGGACGGTGTCCCAGTCGCCGAACTCGTTCGAGACGTGGAAGTGCAGAGTCCGACGGGCGGCGGCATAGGCCACCGCGGCTGAAAGCTCGCCGAGGGGTACGCCTCGCCGTACCAGATCGAGCATCGTCGACAGCGTCTCCTCCGGTTCGCCGTCGAGGATCCTCTCGGCGAGGTCCTGGTGGCCGTCCCAGCCACCGACCCGCTTCCCACCTTCGTCAAGGGCGGCGGGAAGCTCCTCGTACACGCTCCAGAGCAGCGTCGCCAGATCCACGGGATGGCGCCAGTTGGACGACTCTTCCATCCGCTGGGCCCGAACCATGTTCGGGACGAGGGAGGGCAGGATCTCCTCGGCGTGCTCCCAGCCGATGTGATCGAGGAGCTCGAAGGCCTTGTTGGCGAAATCCAGGGAGTGACCGACGTCGAGGAAGAGGTGGTCGGTGCAGGCGGCGAAGATCATGTCGGCGACCGCGCGGGGCGAAAGCCCGATGTGGATGGCGGTGCGCAGCGTGCGCTTGGCGGCCTCCTCGGCCCGCACCTCGATGAATCGGCGAAACCAGTCGAGATACCGCTCCGGTCGCGTCTCGGTCGTGGCCAGTGGTTCCAGGCCGAAGTCGGGTGGCTGGCGCGCCGTGGAGCGCGCGACGTGCACCAGCCCATGGTAGATGGCGAGGGGACGATCCTCACCGTCGAGGCTGGGCAGCACGTTGGCCATGCCGGTCAGGATGGAGAGGCCGGTGCTCCAGCCGCGCGCCCTGTTGCGGATGCCGAAGAGTGCCGCCTCGCGAAGGACGTCCTTCGTCGCCCCTTGCTCGGTCAGCGCGATGACGCTCTTGGCCAGCACCAGGCGAATGTCCTGCTCGAGGCCCTCGGTGAGCTTGCCCATCCAATGAGCCCGACGGTCTTCCTCGGTGGCCCCCCAGCGGAGCCAGACGTCACCCCCGGACATCTCCACGTCGAAGACGGTCACGTCGTCGGCGAAGGGGTCGAAGGTGCAGCCGCCGGCAAGCTCGAACTTGGCGTGGTGCCAGTGGCACGTGAGGATGCCGTCCTTGACGGTGCCGCGATGGAGCGGGAAGCCCATGTGGGGACATCGGTTGTCCACGGCGAACACCCGCCCCTCCTCCAGCAGCACGAGCACGGTTCGCCCGTTGACCGAAATCACCTTTCGGCGCTCGCGCTCCAGGTCTTCGAAGGTGCAGATCTTGATGCGGGCGTCGGCCTCGCTCCGGTCGTGATGAGGTGCGTGCGTCGCCATGGGCTCGATGATACGGGAGAATGGCGGGGGCCCCGAGCGCGCAGAAGCGAAGGGGAGCCGCCTGCCTTCCTCGACGGAGCCGATCTACGCGCCGACGCTAATTTTTGGAACCAGAATCTGGAACCAAACCGGTCGGGCGCCGAGGGTCGTCGCGCAAGCGGTGGAAAAAATTGGTGAGCCGTCTGGGGATCGAACCCAGGACCCCCTGATTAAAAGTCAGGTGCTCTACCATCTGAGCTAACGGCTCGTTGGGGATTCGCAACGGGCAGAAGTGATTCTACCGCGCTCCGTCCCGTGGATGGTGCAGACTGCGGGACTTGTGACCCTCACCTTCGTCGCCACCGCGCTGATCATCGCCCTCGCGAGCTTCGTGATGGGGCTGGCGGGGTTCGGGATCGGGCTGGTGGCGCTCGCGTTCCTGCCGTTCGTGATGTCGCCAGTGCCGGCGATCGTGTTGACCACGCTCTACGCGCTGGTGTTCTCGATCGTGATCCTGGCGCCGCTGCGTCGCGAGATCCAGTCGGTGCAGATGACGCAGCTCCTGATCGGCACCGTGTTCGGCACGCCGCTCGGCGTCTGGGGATTGGCGGTGCTGCCGGCCACCGTGATCAACCGGCTGATCGGCGCGGTCCTCGTCGGGATGACCGCGCTCGAGTGGTGGCATCTCGCGCCGCGACGGCTCGCAGCGCCCGGCTGGGGCTACGGCGCCGGCGTGCTCGCGGGTGTGCTCGGGGGCGCCGTCGGCACGCCGGGTCCGCCGGTGATCCTCTACGCGGCGGCGCAGGAGTGGAGCCCGCGCACGGTGAAGGCGAACCTGCTCGCGTTCTTCATCGTGAACCAGGCCGTCATTCTCGTGGGCTACTGGTGGGCCGATCTCTTCGGCGCCGACGTGCTGAAGCTCGCGCTGTGGCTCGCGCTGCCCGCCCTCGTCGGCGTCGCCGCCGGGGTCGCGGTCTTCAACCGGATCGACGCGCGGCGGTTCCGCCAGATCGTGTTCGCCGTGCTCTTCGTTTCCGGCGTCGTGCTGCTCCTCCGCGGCTGATCAGAGCAAGCTGGAGCGCACGCCCGGGAACCAGCGCAGCAGCGGGGAATCGTCGCAGACGATGGTCTCGTCGCGGACGGCGCCCGTCGAGATCAAGCAAAGCGGCACGCCGATCAGCTCCTCCAGGCGATCGATGTAGACGCGCGCCTTGGCCGGGAGATCGCCCTCGTGCTTGGCGTGACTGGTCGGGGACATCCAGCCCGACAGCTCCTCGTAGACGGGCTCGGCGTCCTTGAGCGCGGTCTCGTCCTCGGGGAACTCGGTGAGCACGTCGCCGCGATAGCGATAGCCGGTGCAGATCTTCACGGTCTCGCACTGGTCGAGCACGTCGAGCTTGGTCAGGGCCACGGTGTCGAGGCCGTTGATGCGCGCGGCGTAGCGGAGCACCATCGCGTCGGCCCAGCCGCAGCGGCGCGGGCGGCCCGTGGTCGCGCCGTACTCGTCGCCATGCTCGCGGATTTGCTTGTTGATCTTCTCCGTTATTTCGGTGGGGAACGGTCCCTC
>DATHGT010000324.1:0-18131 GCA_035317605.1 Candidatus Acidiferrum sp.
ACGACGGTGACCGCGTTCGGGGCCGGCGGCCCGTGGAGTCACAAGCACGGCTTCGACGGGATCGGGCAGACGATGGCCGGCGGCGCGTATCTCACGGGGACGCCCGAGCAGCCCATGCGCGCCGCCGTGGCCTGGGTCGACTGCGGGACCGCGTCGCTGGCCGCGCTGGGCACGCTCGCCGCGCTGATGGAGCGCGGCAAGACCGGCCGGGGCCAGAAGGTCGAGGGCGCCCTGCTCCGCACCGCGATCGCGTTCAACAACCCCACGCTGGTCGAGCAAGCGGTCGTCCAGCCCAACCGCATCGCCACCCTCAACCGGGGCCAGACCTCCGCGCCGTCGGATCTGTTCCGCACCAGGGACGGCTGGATCATCGCCTACGCGATCGGCGGTCCGATGTATGAGCGGTGGGCGAAGCTGATGGGCGAGCCCGAGTGGACCACCGATCCGCGCTTCAAGGACGACCTCTCGCGTGGCGACCACGGCGAGCTGATCTCCAAGCGCATGACCGACTGGACGATGACCCGGACGACGACGGAGGCCCTGGCAGAGCTGGAAAAGGCGAAGATCCCCGCGGGCCCGCTCTACTCACCCCAGCAGGCGCTCGAGGACGAACACATCCGCACGGCGGGCTTGCTCAACGACACGGACTACCCCGGCATCGCGCGCCCCGCTCCGCTGGCGCCGACGCCGGTGGATCTCTCGGACACGCCGGGCCGTTTCCGTCACCGCGCCCCCCAGCTCGGGGAGCACACCGACGAGATCCTGGGGGAGCTGGGCTACGGCGCCGCCGAGATCGCCGCGCTGCGCGGCCGCAAGGTCGTCTGACGCGCGCTACTCGCCGCGGATCTGGCGCAGGCGCTGCTTGAGATTGGTCATCCGATCGTTCATCTGTTCCGACAGGCGGGTCGCCTTGGTCCGCTTCTTCGGAGTGGGCGGGGTGGTCGAGGTCGTCGTCGTCTTGTTGTGACAGTAGAAGCAGCCTTGCCTCAGGCCGTGCTTGCACTCGGTCATTGATCGCTCTCCTTTTCCCCAGCATACCAATCTACCCCACCGAAGCGGTCTCCTTGACAGCAATCGGCCGGCGCCTCCAAGATGAGCGCCGGTGACGATCGAGACCGACGTCCTCATCATCGGCGGCGGCATCGCCGGAGCCTCCGCCGCCTATCACCTCACCGCCCTCGGCCACCGCGTCGTGCTGCTCGAGCGCGGTGACGTCGCCTCGGGCGCGTCGGGCGTCAACGCGGGCCAGATCGATTCCGTCGGCTGGGGTCACGCGCCCGATCTGCAGGCCCATCTCACCGCGGGCAGCGTCGAGATCTTCGAGCGCGTGCAGCTCGATCACGGCGAGGACATCGAGTTCCGGCGCTCGGGCGCGCTGCAGGCGGTCCGCACGGGCGAGGAGTACGAGTTCACGCGCGACCGTGTTGCCGCGCTGCGCGCGCGAGGCCACACGGTCGAGCTGCTGACGATTCGCGAGGCGCGCGCGATCGAGCCCGCGCTCTCACCGGCCCTGCTCGGCGCGATGTTCTCGCCGCTTCGCTCGCAGGCCGACCCCGTGAAGGCCACGCGCGCGTTCGCGCGGTTGGCCGAGCGCGAGGGCGCCCGCGTGCTCACTCAGCACGAGGTGAAAGCGCTGTCCCCGCGCTCGACGTCGGGCTACGCGGCCAGCACCTCGCGCGGCGAGGTGGCCGCGGGCGCCGTCGTCATCGCCGCCGGGGCCTGGAGCGCCTCCATCGGCGCGATGCTGGATCTCGACGTGCCGATCGTTCCCGTGCGCGGCCAGATGTGGGCGACCGCGCCCGCGCCGCCGTGCCTGTTCCAGACCATGTCGGCGGCGGAGTCGGCGCTCGCGTGGCATCGCGACCGGGGCGGCGCACCTCCCGACCTCACCCACCGCGACGGGCTCCGGGTGACGCGTCACCTCTACGGACGGCAACGGCGAGACGGTGAGCTGATCTTCGGCGGCGACCGCGAGGTGTGCGGATGGGACACGACGCCCGATCCGTCGGGTATCGAGACGAATCGTGGCCACGTGATCGAGCTGCTGCCGTTCCTGTCCGCGCTGCCGGTCGCGCGCACGTGGGCGGGGCTGATGCCCTTCTCGCTCGACGGCAGGCCGCTCATCGGCCGCGTTCCCGGCCGCGACGACCTCTGGATCGTGAGCGGTCTCGCCTCCTCAGGGTTCGGGCGCGGACCCGCGGCCGGAAAGCTGCTCGCCGACTACCTGCACAGTGGCGTGCCTGCTCCGGTGCTGGCCGATGCGGATCCGATCGGCCGCATCCGCGAGCGCGGAGCGGTCTCGACGCCGCGCATCGTCGACCACGCCGACGAGCGCGCCGCCCGCGGCTGAAGCGGCTCGCCAGGACGGCGTCGACGGGGTATCCTCAGCGCCTCGTGTGGAGGAATTTAGAGATGATCGGAGGCCACTCATGCGCTCACTCACTCGCCTCGTCCTCGCTCTGGCCATGGCGGCGTTCGGCGTGACGTCCGCCGACGCCGCGGACAACGCCACGTTCTACACGGTGACGTACGTGGAGGTCGTCCCCACCGCGGCGGCCCAGGCCGCCGGCGCGGTCCGGCAGTACGCGGACGCGACCCGCAAGGACACGGGCGCGGTCCGCGTGGAGAGCGTCCAGCGCGTCGACCGGCCGAACCAGTTCGTGGTGCTGGCCTCGTGGACGGAGGCGAAGGCGTTCGAAGCTCACCAGGCCGGCGCCGCCATGAAGGCGTTCGACACCGCGGTCCGTCCGCTCATGGCGAGCCCGAACGACACGCGGCTCCATCAGGCGCTCTCCGTGGACGTGTCGACGGCGGCGCGGGCGCCGGGCGCGGTGTACGCGGTGACCCACGTCGACGTGATCCCGCCCCGCAAGGACGACGCGGTGGTCGCGCTCAAGCAGCTCGCGGAAGACAGTCGCAAGGATGCCGGACACGTGCGCTTCGACGTGGTGCAGCAGACCAACCGTCCCAACCACTTCACGGTCGTCGAGATCTGGAAAGACCGCGCGAGCTTCGACGCCCACACGGCCACGCCCGGCACCAAGCGCTTCCGCGAGCAGCTCGCCCCCATGAGCGGCTCCCTGTACGACGAACGTCTGTACCAGGCTTTGGACTAGCTAATCGGCGTGGTTGCTGTTCGGGGCGCTGCAGAAGCTCATGCGGTTCTTCGCGTGGTCGAAGAAGAGACAGAACTTGGTGGAGTGGGGCTTCCCGCCGAATCGATCGGTGTAGTTGTCTAGGCCGGTGAGTACTTGCGACCCAGCGCTTCTTCCCAGCGCAGGTAGTTCTGCATGTCGGCGAAGTTTCGGTCCGGGCCGGACAGCACCACGTCGGTCGGCGCCGCCATCACCCCCGACAGTCCCTTCTCCAGGGGCAGACCGGCCTTCTGCCACGCCGCCATGCCGCCATCGAGGACGGCGACGTCGGTGTAGCCCAGCTCCGCCAGCGTCGCGGCGGCGAGGGTCGAGCCCGTTCCGTCGTTGCACGTGACCGTCAGCGGCGCGCGCTTCGACGGCACGATGTCAGGTATCCAGAGTTCCAGCCAGCCCCGCGGCACCCAGCGCGCGCCGGGCACGTGGCCGCGGGCGAAGTCCTGACTGGTGTCCACGAAAATGATCGCCGCCGAGGGCGCGGCGTGCAGCGCCTGCGCGCTCACCCACTTCGTCGCGCTCACCGCCCGCTCGTAGCCGGCGGGGCCTTCCTCCGGCGCGCCCGCGGCCAGCGCGCGGCCGGCGGCGGTCCAAGCGCCCGTGCCGCCGTCGAGCGCATAGACCTCGCGGAAGCCCATCTGGCGGTACCACGAGGCGATGACGGTCGCGCGGGCCTTGCCGTCGCACGCGAACACGAACGTGGCGTTCTTCACCACGGCCACGTCGTCGGCACGCTGCACGGCCTGACCGCCGGGGAACCAGCGAAAGCCGGGGACGTGGCCGGCGGCGTATTCCTCGCGCGTGCGCACGTCCACGAGATAGACCGTCTCCGAGCGCCCGCGCGCCATCACGCCGTCGAGGGCGGCGACGTCGAGAGAGCGCACGCCGTCCTCAGCGGCCAGCTTGGCGGCGTAGGCCTCGGCCGCGGCCACCGCGCCCCGCGAGGGCGTGGGCAGGTCGACGCGGTCGGCGCCGGATTCGAGCGTCTCGCCGGCCAGCAGCCAGCCCGCCGTCCCGTTTTTCAGCCCGAGCACGTTGGCGTACCCCATGCGCTGGAGCACGCGGGTGCCGATGATGCTGCGCGTTCGCCCGGCGCAGTTGACGATGATCGTGGTGTCCGGCGTCAGGTCGCGGGCGAGGTCGGTGATGCGCAGGGCCAGCTCGCCGCCGGGCACGCTGCGCCCGCCGGGGATGCAGAAGCGCCGGAACTCCTCGGGGGTGCGGCTGTCGAGGATCAGGAACTTCTCGCCCGCCCGCATGCGCTCGGCCAGCTCGCGGGCCTCGACCTCGGGCACGTGGGCGACCACTTCGACCTTCTCGCCGAAGTCCTTGCTGGGGACGTTCGATCCCCACTCGGTGGCGAGGCCGTCGGTGACCCAGCGGTTGATCCCCCCGTCGAGCACGGACACCTCGCGGTACCCCAGGCGCTCGAGCGTGGCCGCGGCCAGCGCGGCGCGTCGCCCGTCGTCGTCGCAGAGGATCACGCGCGCGCCGAGGTAGGGGACGGCCTGAGACACCACGAATTCGAGCTGGCGCCGGGGGATCAGGCTGGCCCCCGGAATGTGGCTGCTGTTGTACTCGCCCGCTTCCCTGACGTCGATCAACGCGAACGAGGCGTCGCCGCCGAGCAGTGCCTTCAACGCCTCCGGTGCGATCTTTCCGGCCATGGCCATCCTCCTCCGTCGGTTCGAGGAGCATACCGCAGGGCCGGCGACTCAGCGAAATAGGCGGACAGTCTCCGGGAGCAGACAGAGTCGATCGCTGCACGCTTGCAGCGAGAGCTTCACGCCCGCGCTGGTCCCCGCGAGGCGGACGCCCAGCGTGACCGTGCCTTCGTACACCGCGACGGGGCGGCCCGCGAAGCCCAGGACGACGTCCTTCGCGGGCGGGTACGTGACCTCGACGGTCGCGCCGCCGTCGCCATCGATCCGCGTGGCGATCAACGAATCCTGGAGCGGACGATGGCCGTTGACGTGCCAGCCCGGGTCGATGCGGATGGTGACGTCCAGCTCCCGGGTCTCCCCCGCTCCGGCCGCGCGGGTGATCTGCGCCCGCACGTGGCCATCGGCGAGGAACGCCGCGCGCACGGGCGCCGGTCGATCCAGCTCGTGGAGCACGCGGGCCAGCGTCGTCTGGTCGGTCGCGTCGACGTCGACGGCCTGACGCAGGTGCGTCGCGACGTCCGCGAGCGCCGCGCGATACCGGCCGGGACCGGTCTGGCGGGCCAGCCGATGGAGCGCCTCGGCGAGCGCCGCCGCCGGCGACGGCACGTCGCGATCGTGGCCGCCGGCCTGGAGCTGCTGGGCGAGGGCGGCCTCGGCCGGCAGCGCCTTCTCGACGAGAGCGGCCTGCGTGAGCCAGAGGCCGTTGCCGTCGATCTCGTGCAGCACGCTGAGGGCACGCAGCAGCGCGCCGAAATCTTCGAGCGACGCGCCGAGGTGGCCCTGGCCGTCGATGCTGTACCGGTGGACGCGACCGGCGCCGGTGTTCAGGGCGAGCAGCCGCTTCATCGTCGTCGCCGCCGACTCGACGTGCCGCGCGTGGCCGAGGAGATGGCCCGCGCGCGCCAGCGCCTCGATCATCAGCGCGTTCCAGCCGGTGATGGCCTTGGCGTCGACGAACGGCCGCGGTCGGCGCTCGCGTACGGCGCGCAGCGTCTCGGCGAGCGGACCCAGCCCTTCGAGCGCGACGCCGTCGCGGGGGGTCAGCAGGAACGTGCCGGGCTCCTGCTCGACCCGCCGATACGACCGATCGACGGCGGCGCGGCCGGCCGGGTCGAGGGCGTCGAGGTCGGCCGCGCTCCAGAGATAGTGGCCGCCGTCGCGTCCGTCGGCGTCGGCGTCGAGCGCGCCGGCGAACAGGCCGTCGGGTGTCCGCATCACACGCTCCACGAAGTCCAGCGTGCGCTCGGCCGCGTAGGCGAAGAGCCGCTCGCCGGTGAGGGTCCACGCTTCGGCGAAGAGGGGCACCAGCAGGGCTTGATCGTAGAGGGTCTTCTCGAAGTGCGGGCGCTGCCAGTCGCCGGCGACGGAGTAGCGGAAGAAGCCGCCGGCCACGTGGTCGTGGAGCGCGCTGCGGGCGATCGTGCGCAGGGTGTCGACGAACATGCGCCGGTCGTCCGCGCCGCCGTCGCGCCGATAGGCGTCGAGCACCAGGCCGAGATACGAGGCGTTCGGGAACTTGGGAGCGATCCCGAAGCCGTGATGGGTGACGTCGTATTGCCGGCGCACCGATACGAGCGCGCCCTCGCGAAGCCTGGCGGCGTCGACGGCGGCGCCGGGAGGGCGCGGCTTGAAGGGCGATTCGACGGTCGCGGCCAGACGCTTGACCTGCTCCGGCCGATTCTGCCAGGCGGTGGCGAACCGCGTGAGCAGATCGGTGAGACGAGCGGGTGGCAGATAACTATCGCCGGCGACGACGTCCCCCCCGGGCGTGAGGACGAGATTGGCCGGCCAGCCCCCCGAGCCCGTGAGGAGGGCCAGACGCTTCATGAAGCGCTCGTCCAGGTCGGGATGCTCCTCGCGGTCCACCTTGATGCTGACGAACCGCGCGTTGAGGAGGCGCGCCACGTCCTCGTCGTCGAACGCCTCGCGGGCCATCACGTGACACCAGTGACAGCTCGAGTAGCCGATCGACAGGAAGATGAGCCGGTTCTCCCGGCGCGCCTGGGCCAGGACGTCCTCCGACCACGCGCGCCAGCGGACGGGATCGTGAGCGTGCTGAAGCAGGTACGGGGAGCGCTCCAGGATCAGCGCGTTGACGTGACGCGGACGCTGGGCCGCGTCCACGAGCCGGGTGCGGATCGGATAGCGGCCCGCCTTCTCGCGGGCCGCCTTCCACCACGCGTCGCTCTCGTCCGCCGCCGTCGCCGCGGCCACGGCGGCGACCCCGACGAGTAATGAGGCGATGACAAGGACCGCCACGGCCTTGCCGTGGCGCGACGCGTGTTGGGGGGTTTGGGGGGCCATGTCGGGGCCCCCCATCTTATCGACTTTTGAACTCGACCGGGGCGGCCTCGCCCTGCTTGATCACGTAGCGGCGATCGGCGGGGACGTCCTTGAACTCGCTCCGGTCGCCGTTGGGCCAGGTGACCGACACGTTGACCGTGGTCTGCTTGCCGAGGCCGAAGTGCTGCTCCTTGACGTTGGTCGACTGGTACCCGCCGGTGCTGCGCACCTCGCGCCACACGTCGAGGCCGCCCGCGCCGGTGACCACGATGCGGGCCCCGATGGCGTCGCGCGTGGTCCGCCTCTTGGGGTCGCCCTGGAGACGAATGGCCAGCCAGTGATGGCCGAGCTTCTCCGCGGTGTTCTTGAGCAGCACCGCTTTCTCGCCGAAGGGGTTGAGCACGATGTCGAGGTCGCCGTCGCCGTCGAAGTCGAGCAGGGCGAAGCTGCGGGAGTTCGCGTGGAGGTCGGCGCCGGAGTTTTCCAAAATATTGAGCCGGCCCCCGCTGTTGACGAACATCACGTTGCGCTCGATGGCTCCGGCCCAGCGCGGGAACACGCCGCTGCGCGGGGTCCCCGAGGGGTCGGTGTAGTAGGGGTTCTCCCGCGTGTAGATGTTGTAGGCGTTGGTGCCGTTGACCACGTAGAGGTCGTCGTCGCCGTCGTTGTCGACGTCGAAGAACTCCGTTCCCCACGACCAGCCCGTCTCCGCGTAGCCGCGGCCGACCAGGTCGGAGTGCTCGTAGTCCACCAGCTTGCCGTCGCGGGCGCGCGAGATGAACAGGTCGTTGGCCTCGATCACCCGCATGTTGGCGAGCTTCTCGGGGTTGAACTTCATCACCGTGTCGGCGCCCTGGAGCACGTACTTCTCGTCCTTGTTCATGATCACGATGTTGGAGATGTAGAAGTCGGGAAAGCCGTCGCGGTTAAGGTCGGCGATGGCGATGCCCATCGCGTAGTTGGCCTTGCCCGTGCCGATCTTCTCGGTGACGTTCTCGAACTTGCCGCCGCCGAGGTTGCGATAGTAGACGTTTGCGCCGAAGTCGTTGCCGACGATGATGTCCTGGCGGCCGTCGCCGTCGATGTCGGTGTGGGTGATGGCCTGCGACCACCCGTGGTTGGCGATGCCGCTGCCCGCGGTGACGTCCTCGAACCGGAAGTTGCCCTTGTTGCGGAACAGCTTGTCCCCGAGCGCGTTGGTGTTGCGTCGGGCAAAGGTCGGGAGCACTCCACTCAAGTAGTCGCCGAAGTAGCCGAGGTAGACGTCGAGCAACCCGTCGCCGTCGATGTCGAGCGCGGTGGCGGGACCGCCCACCAGGCCCTTGCCGCCGAGGCCGGCGCGCGCGGTCACGTCCTCGAACCGGCCGTTGCCGAGGTTCCGGTACAGGCGGTGTGGGTCGTCGACGTAGGTGATCAGGATGTCCTGGAGCCCGTCGTTGTCGAAGTCGGCCACGATGGCCTGCCGCGGCTCGCCCGGATTGCCGTCGGGGCGACGCCAGTCGATGCCGGCCCGCTCGGTGATGTCGGTGAAGGTGCCGTCGCCGTTGTTCCGGTAGAGCTTGTTGCCCGATCCGCTGAGGAGCAGGATGTCGGGCCGCCCGTCGTTGTCGAAATCCTCGGTGGCGATGCCGGAGCCCTGGAAGGCGGGCGGGACCG
Organism: Candidatus Acidiferrum sp.; assembly: GCA_035317605.1. Classification (GTDB taxonomy): domain Bacteria; phylum Methylomirabilota; class Methylomirabilia; order Rokubacteriales; family CSP1-6; genus DATHGT01. The sequence goes on from DATHGT010000324.1 coordinate 8,753, forward strand.
CGAGGTCGCCGGGCTTGCCGTCCTTGACGGAGTAGGTGCGGATGCGCCGGGCGAGCCAGTCCGAATGGCGGTGACGGAAGTTGATGCCCGCCGCCTCGGTGACGTCGACGAACTGGGTCGACGCCGTGATCGGGCCCGCGGAGACGATCTTCGCCTGCGACGGCGCGGGGGCCGGCGCCTTGGCGTGGGCGTCGATCCGGGCCTGGATGCCCTTGAGCGCGTCGGTGATCGTGTCCGGGTGCAGGTATTCGTGCCCGTAGTCCCGGCTCAGGCGGCCGGACTCTCGCAGCACGAGCACGCCGAACTGGGCGATGTTCTCGGTGATCAGCTCGGCGGCGAAGGGGTCGGGCTCGAGCTTGCCCACGAACTTCGGGTCGTCGACGACCGAGGCCAGGTAGCGCCAGTGCAGGCCGGGGTCCCGGAAGGCGTCCATGTCGTAGGCCTCGATCTCGACCTGCTGGGCGCGGGGCAGCCGCGGGAAGAAGAGCGCGTCCTCGTACTCGTTGAGGCGGTGGGGAATGAAGGTCTGGGCGAAGGCCTCGACGTCGGAGGCGCGGATGACCGCGTGGCGGTTGCGCAAGGCCTCGGCCTCGGCGCCCACGAGCAGATCGTGGGAGAACACGATCATGACTTCCGTGAAGAGCCGCCGGAAGGTGTCCCCCGTCTCCGCGTCGCGGGGCCAGCCGTGGCGGGCGAAGTACACCTGAAGGTTGCGCAGGAAGACCTGGGTGCTGATCTCGTTGTACTGCTCGAACGACTTGATCTTCTGGTCGATGATCTGCCGCAGCAGCGGGTAGTCGGTCTTGACGGCCGGCTTCGCGGCCACCTTGACCGCGGGGCCGACGCCGGCCAGCGGGGCCAGGTCCTTCCAGGCGGCGTCGACATCGCCGACCTCGAGCAGGTAGCGGCTGGCCTGGCGCGCCGCACGATCGGCCTTCTGGAGGGTGGCCAGCGTAAAGAGGTCGACCGCTTCCTTGAGTCGCTCCACGCCGGCGTCGCTGAGGGGCACGAACTTGACGTCGCCGAGGAGCTGCTCCTGCTCCACGGCCAGGATCGCGCGGAGCGCGTAGGCCACCGTGGCGTACTGGCGCTTGTCCGTCTGGTTGATGAGGTAGTCGCGCTTGTTGATCTCCACGCGCCAGTCGCCGTGGGCCACGGTGCCGTAGTCGAGGAACGCCCGTCGCGCTTCGTCGAGCACGTCGCGGGGGATCTCGGAGAGCCCGCGCTGGCGAGCCTTGTCGGAGGCGGCGGCCCAGATGGCGAGCACCAGGTCCTTCTGCAAGTCGTTCTTGCGGAAGCGCGCCTCGGCGCTGAGCGGGGTGCCGTAGATCAGGTCTTCGAGACGCGAAGCGGTGGCGTGGCACTTGGGGTCGCGCGCGCCCTCGAGCCGGCGGATCTCCTCCACGATGGTCTGCGTGCGGGGAAGCGGGCTCGGGCCCTGGGCGGCAGCGGCGCTCGCCAGCAACACCCAGACACCGAACGCGATCGAAACCCGAGTCCTCATGACACCTCCATCGTCCCGTGGCCCTTGGCCGAGCCCCGGTCACCCAGTCGAACTCTGAGGCCCGCCGGCGCCGGCGAGCCTCAAGGATGACTGGCGTCCCGACGGGCGTCAAGTCGCTGCCGCCGCCGCGGCCCTTCGCCGGGGGGAGCCCTCGAGCCCGCAGGAGTCGGTGGACAGAAATCGCCCGAGTGTGCTATTGGTCTACCCCGTCACAGGGCAAGGCTTGTCCGGTGGTCGATGCTCGCCACTACTTGAGGAGGGTCGTTCATGTACTACATGCAGCGAGCGCTCAGGGTAGGGCTGTTCCTGCTCATGGCCGCGACCATCGCGCTCCCGGCTTCCGCGGCGGACATCGTCGCCTTCGACGCAAGCGCTTCGGGCCTGACGTGGCGGCCGCTGGTGTCGTTCGAGCACGGGATGCTGACGGTCAGCACCCCGGACGGCTTGGTATTCAGCGAGACGTTCAAGGGTGGATCGGGCATCTCGTTCAACCCGACCGGGCAGCCGAACTATCAGCCGCCGGATGGGACGTACCTCTGGCAGGTGACCCTGGGCAAGCCCTCGGCGGTCAACGCGAAGCTGCGGGCTGCCGCGGGAGCCAACCGCGCCGGTGACGGTGACCCCGACGTCGAGGCGGCTCACCGCGCCGCCTCCGCGCGGGCGACCCTGATCCAGTCCGGAGCCTTTCAGATCCTGAACGGCGCGATCGTGCCCTCGAACCTCGTCGAGCCCGGAGCGAAGTCAGCCGGCGCGGGGTCGGGCAGCATGACCACGGACGCCTTCCGGCAGGCCAACTGGATCTACGACGATCCGGCGGTCCGTCAAGTCGACCAGGTGATTCCTGACGATTTGATCGTCCAGGGCAGCGCCTGCGTCGGCCTGGACTGCGTCAACAACGAGAACTTCGGATTCGACACGATCCGTCTCAAGGAGAACAACACCCGGATCCACTTCGACGACACGAGCACGCAGGCCGGGTTCCCGGCCAACGACTGGCGGCTGATCGCCAACGATTCGGCCAGTGGCGGCTCCAGCAAGTTCTCCATCGAGGATTCCACGGGCGCCAAGACGCCATTCACCATCACGGCGGGTGCCTCCACCAACTCGATCTTCGTGGATAGCACGGGTCGGGTCGGCTTCCGGACCTCCACGCCCGTCCTCGACTTGCACATCAATACCGGCAACACGCCGGCCGTGCGGCTGGAGCAGAACAACTCGGCCGGCTTCACCGCCCAGACCTGGGACATCGGCGCCAACGAGGCCAACTTCTTCGTCCGCGACGTGACCGGTGGCTCGAAGCTGTCGTTCCGGGTCCGTCCCGGTGCGCCCACCAGCAGTATCGACATCGCCGCGGACGGCGACGTCGGCATGGGAACGGCCAGCCCGACGATCAACGGCGGCGGACTCGAGATTTCACGAACCGGACAGGCGGCCGTCCGAATTTCAAATACGGCGGCGAGTGGCAAGAAAGTCGAGCTCGGCGTCGATACGACGGGGGGATTCATTCAGACCCTGACGACGGGAGCGACCTTCAGAATCTTCACCGACAACGCGGCCGGACCGAGAGTGAACGTGGACAGTGCCGGCAATGTCACCCTCTCCGCGCTCACCAACTGCGGAACCGGCATCAAGACCGACGGGGCCGGGCTCCTGTCGTGCATCACCTCGACGCGCGAGACCAAGAACGTCGACGGTGACCTGCTGCCGCACGTGGCCCTGGCCAACGTGATGGCGCTGCGGCCCCAGATCGGCTCCTACAAAGAAAGCCCCGACGTGCCAGAGCACTGGCTGATCGCCGAGGAGGCGGCCGCCGTCGATCCCGCCCTCGTCGGCTTGGCCAACGGCAAGCCGTACGTGGTCAAGACCCAGAACGTGGTCGCCGACCTCATCGCCGTGGTCCAGCTTCAGCAGCGCCGGATCGAGGAGCAGCAGCGCTTCATCCAGGAGCAGCAGCGCCGGCTCGAAGCCCTCGAGCAGGCGTCTCCCCGCAAGAACTGAGTCGCTCCCCCGGCCCACCCGCGGGCACGATCGCCCGCGGGTGGGCGGCCCTTCTCCCGCCGTCGTCACGACTGTAGTAGCCTACCGAGCGCGTCGCGGACGTCGAGTCCGCGCTCAGCACATGGAGGAAGTCGACATGATCGAGTTGACGTTGGACATGGCGGAGCGCGCGGCCAAGGCCGCGCTGGAGAAGGCCAAGGCGCTGGGCACGGTGATGACGGCCTCGGTCGTCGACGAGGCCGGACGCACGGTGCTGGTGATGCGCGGCGACGGCGCGGGGTTCTTCAGCCCGCAGACCTCGCACGCCAAGGCGGTGGCCGCGGCCAACTTCCGCCGCTCGACGAAGGAGCTCGGCGAGATGGCCCTCAAGGGCTCGGCGTTCTGGGCGGCCGCGCCCGCGGTGCTCCGCGGTGAGGCGCTGCCGAGCATCGGCGGCGTGCCGATCACCAAGAACGGCCAGGTCATCGGCGCCATCGGCTGCGGCGGCGGCACCGGCGAACAGGACCACGAGTGCGCCGCCGAGGGGGCGGCCGCGGTCTAGGACTCGGAGCGAACGGAGATACCTAAAGAGGTGTCTTCGTGATTCGGCCGGCGGAGTCGACGTACCACTTCTCGTTGGCGAAGGGCTTGCCGTCGAGGGTCGACCGCATCCAGTCGGCCATGAGGATGGTCGGGGTGGGGCCGAGGTTGGCGGCGGGGACGTTGCCGACCGAGTGGCGCGAGTCCTGGTAGACGACGAGACGCTTGGGGCCGCCGAGCGCGTTCATCAGTCGCTCGGTGTGCTCGAGGGGCGACAGCTCGTCCCACTCGCCGGCCACGCAGAGGTAGGGCGCGCGGATCTTCTCGGCGTGGCCCTCCCACGTCATCTCCCGGCGGAAGCGGTCGAACGCGGCCTCGTCGCCGATACCCGACATGTACATGAACCGCATCTTGAAGGTCGGTGACGCCTCCTCGAAGATCGTGTGAAAGCCCGGCTCGTGGCACACCGCGGAGACCGACACCGCGCGGATGCGCGGCTCGTGGGCGGCGGCGATGGTGCCGAAGAACGAGCCGAAGCTGTTGCCGCTGAGCCCGATCCGCGCGGCGTCGATCTCGCTTCGCGCGGTCAGCCAGTCGACCGCGGCCCCGCCGGTCTCCATCCACGCCGGCATCGTGAAGTAGACGTCGAGCACGGGGCTCTCGTACTGGCCCGGCCCGTCGATCGCGAGCACGGCCAGCCCGCGTGAGAGCCAGCGGTCGCCGTACATCGCCACGCTCATCTCCTTGAAGCTGTCCATGCCCGGCACCGAGATCACCACGGGCACGCGCTCGCCGCGGTGACCGGGCGGCAGGTGAAACCACGCCGGCAGCGTCCGGCCGTCGGGGAGCGGAATCCACGCGGCCTCGACGTGATGGTCGGCGAGCCGCGCGTAGTGGGCGTAGCACTCGCGCTTCTTGCCGTTGTAGAAGCGGTTCTGCTCGTCGTTCTCGTCGATGGGCCACTGGGCGGCGCCCCAGTGGATCGCCGCCATGAAGTAGTTCTCGCGCGCGGTCACGAGGTGGCCGTCCCCCTCGGCGGCCTGGGCCTTGGCCTCGCGCCGGCGCGCCACCGCCTCGAAGGCCGGTGAGGCGTCGGCCAGCCTCACGATGCGCGCGCGGATGGCCGCGAAGTCGGCGTTGGCCTCCGACCCCATGGGCGCGGACAGGTAGATCGACCGCGGCTGGTCCCAGTCCATGCCGACGGTCCGAATGGTCGTGTCGAGCAGCCAGCGCTGGGCGGCGAAGCGACGGGTCATCGGTCCACCAGGAGTCGCCATCACACCCTCCGCACGCCCCTCATTCCGAGCACGCTGTACGCGGTGATGGGCCGCTGGAACCCCTTGATGGTCAGCGGTCCCACCTGGTCGACGTCGACCATGTCGCGGACCAGCTCGTGCGTGCGCTGGCTGATGATGATCTGCCCCGGCTCGGCGACGCTGACCAGGCGAGCGGCCAGGTTCACCTGGGTGCCGACCACCGTGTACTCCATGCGGTGCTCCGAGCCGATGGTCCCCACGGTGACGAAGCCGGTGCTGATGCCCACGCCGAGGTTGAACGGCGTGTCGAGGTGCCAGTCCCGGCGCATGTCGAAGGCCTGCTCGCGCATGTCGAGCGCCATCTGCACCGCGCGCCGGGCGTGGTCAGGCTGGGGCAGCGGATCGTTGAAGAAGACCAGCATGCCGTCGCCGAGGAACTTGTCGAGCGTGCCCTCGTGCTTGAAGACCAGATCAGTCATCCGCGACAGATACACGTTGAGGAACCCGATGACCTCTTCGGGCTCGGCCACGTCCGAGAAATCGGTGAACCCGCGGATGTCGATGAAGACGATGGTGAGCTGCTTGCGCGCGTTGCCCATGGCGAAGGTCGTCTGTCCGGAGGTGATGGCGTGGACGACCTGGGGCGCGAGATAGCTGCTGAGCCGGCGCGTCCGCTCGATCTCGTCCACCTGGGCGCGCACCCGCGCCTCCAGCTCGCGGTTGAGGTCCTCGAGGCTGGCCGCTTGGAGCTTGACCGCCTCGTGCTCGCTCACGAGCTGGGCCCGTGCCTGGGCCAGCGCCGTCCGCATCTCGTTGGCCTTCTCGGCCAGCGCCTGGAACTCGTCCCGGTTGGGGATGGCGAGCTCCGACTCGAAGTGGCCGCGGGAGATGCGCGCCAGGTGGTCGTCCAGCTCGGTGACCGGGCTCACGATCGACCACGACAGCACGTAGCCCAGGAGCAGCGAGAGCGCGACGGCGGCCACGGCCGTGGTCACGATCAGCGCCACGCTCGTCCGGTTCGTGCTCACGACTTGGGCCAGGCGCTCGTCGCGCCGCTGGCCGGCCAGCCGGATGAGATCGCGGGCCAGGGACTCGAGCTCGTGCGAGATCGGATGCTCCTCTTCGAGGTGGAGCGCCATCGCCTCCGGCGTTTGCATGTTGTGGGCGAGCGCGTCGACCTTCTGGCCGGAGACCCCGTAGCGGAGGTTCGTGTCCTGGATCTTCCGGAAGACGTCGGCTTCCCTGGGGTCGGCGGTCGCTTCGAGCGCCCCCTGGATCTTGGCGAAGTCCTGGCGGCTCTTCACGAGCTTCTGGTCGTTGGCGGCGTCGAACGTGAGCAGGTGCATGGCGCGGAAGTGCATGCCGGCGGTGACCGCGTATTCCATGCGGGCGGCGGCGATGATGCGATCGGTGAGGCCCGCGATCCCGGCCGCCTGGGCGCCCGCCCGCTGCATGAGCACGACGCCGAGCGCGGAGGTGCCGACGACGAGCAGCACGATCAGCAGGAAGCCGATCAAAAGCTTGGCGTGCAGCGACATGCGGAGGCGCGCGACGAACCGGACCAGCGGATCGAGCGGCGGAATCGGAGTGCGCATGCGTGCAGCTTACTCGGCGCCCCGGTGCCGTCAAGCGCGCAGCGGTGCTACGATGGCGCGCCGAAATCCACGGGAGGTCAGTCTCATGGCGAACATCCAGAAGTATGGGGCCCCTGGCGTCTTCGATCCGCCGGGCTACAGCCAGGCCATCAAGGTCACGAACGCGCAGACGATTCTGTTTCTCGCGGGTCAAGTCGCCTACGACAAAGACGGCGGTGCGGCCCACCCCGGCGACTTCAAGGCCCAGGCGCGCGCGGTCTTCGGCGCCGTCAAGGCGCTGGTCGAGGCCGGCGGCGGCACCCTCGCCAACGTGGTCAAGATCACCACCTACGTCACCGACGTGAAGCACCGCCCCGACTTCCGCGTGATCCGCGACGAGTTCTTCGGCCAGCGCGGCCCCGCGTCCACGATGATTCAGGTCGCCGCCCTCGCCCACCCCGACTACCTGATCGAGATCGAAGCGATCGCGATCGTCTAGTCTCACGCGCGAGGCGCTGGAGGGCGGGCGGGGGATGGGAGCGGCCCCTCTGACCACATCTTTTGGGAGACCCGATGACCGTCTCAGAAGTTCCCAACCTGACGGGTGAGCGTTCGCATCACCGTCGGCAGGAATGGGTCAACCGGGGCCACCCCCATCCCCCACCCGCCCTCCAGCGATGACGGTGTTCGGTTCCGGAACGGGATACGAACCCGTGTTTCCGATCCGCTACGCTCTTTATCGTTAGAGTCACACTGTTACGAGACGTTCAATCAACTCGCGAGGAGGAGGGATCAAACTCCTTGAGACTTGAGACCCTCCGCTCACGTTGCCATCCCACACTCCTTCTACAGAAGACATCGCCTCTCATCGTCACTACGTCTTCTCCCACCAGCCTCCCAGAACCATCCCAAGGGCAACCACGAACAAGACAACACCCAACAAGACTTGTAGGTCCATTGTGAGCTTCGCAATCATAGACCTTGGTTGGATATCTCCCAGTCCGACGGTTGCCATGGTCATAACGCTAAGATGGAAGCAGTCGACTAGAATCTCCAGCCGATTCGGAGTAAACTTCACAAAGTCGCTTTGCCTTGAATTGGCCAATTGAGTTCCTGCGTCAGGTTCCACGAAGGTCCACATTCTTTTGTCGACACCACGAAAGGACCGCGTTTCACTCCCATGACGTGTCGCATAGTCTCCACCGGTCTCGACGTAGGCTTTGAGATTGCGATACATCAGAATTGCCTGATCCTGATCTTCTCCAGCGATCATCACATAGTAGCCAAACGTGAATGCCGCAACGACCGCTATATAGCCGGCCGCCACCCGAGCTAGCATTTTCCGTCTGGATGCTCGAAGGAAACCTGCGCGGACCGCAATTATCACTGCGAAGATCACCGAGTATATGGAGATGCCAGTCGCGACAAGGTTGAGTAGTACTCGGTCTGGGCTCATTGCCAGGAGCGACCCGCCATGGTGACCCACTACCTCGACCATGCCGAGCGATCCAACCGCGGCAGATAGAGTCAACACAGTCAGCGCTATGAGGGGCTCCAAGCGAAGCATCGAGGCGATGACAAAATTAGATATACCCAGCGAAAAGGCGAACGCGAACAAGACTACGGCGGCAGTCCACGGGTTCTCACCCAACGTCCACATCTTTAGCGCTGCGGCTGCCGCAAACACCAGCGCCACGGCCACGCGTTTCAAAAGATAGAGCACGACCGCTCTCAGTACGAGTCGCACGCCATTACCTGAGTATTAAATCGCCGCATTTCCCCTTCTCCCTCTGTTCACCTTTTTACCCTTTGACATGGCGAAGCGCTGCAAGGAGAAGGAGGCTACGAAACCTTGCGAAGCGGCGGTCGTGGTCGTGGGCACCGTACCACTGTTGATGGCCTTTTAGAGAAAGTAGGGGATGCTGGAAAATGCCTTCACCGCCGGAGGCGTCTTCAATTTTAGCGGAGACGACGGAAGGCCGACATATGAGCTGTATATTTGGCCGGCCTGCTCTCGCCTGGTACCGTAGTTGCCACGTCGCGATGATTGACGCTACGACCGCGACAGATACTCCAGCAATTCCTACCGTCAGCGGATCCATCGCCGCCTCAACTCCCTCTCAACACCGCTGGCCGAGGCCGATTGCGCAGCGCTGTTCACGATCGAGGCCCGCGAGGTGCCCGACGTTCGACCACCGGAGCCGGTGCGTCAGACGATCGCAATGCCGGGAATATCCGCCATCACGTACTCGAAGACAAGCACTCGCTCTCCTGCACCCTGGACTGCGGAAGTCCGGCCGAGACTTCCCGCTTGACGTTCGTACCGACAATTCCCGTCGGGGAATCGACGGAGGGACACTCCAGCGACAGATCGAAAGATCACAGGGCACTCTTGTCCCAATTAGGGTCTGAAGACGGATGAGCCACCTGCCGTATGGTGGAGGTCGATGCCGCCAAGCGTCGACACGCCACACGAAGGAGGCCCACCCGTGCGGGAATTCTCCAGCATGTTCAGCCAGCTTCTCAAG
>DATHGT010000325.1:0-2138 GCA_035317605.1 Candidatus Acidiferrum sp.
CGGAGGGCGAGAGGTCGAGGCTGGGCAGGCCGAAGTAGATCAGCACGATGATGACCAGCGGGGGCAGCGAGCGGAACAGATCGACGATGAAGACGATCAGCCAGTTGAGCGGCCGGACCGCGAGGCTCCTGAGCAGCGCCAGGGCCAGGCCGGCCGCGATCCCGGTGACGACGATGAGGAAAGCCAGCTCGACCGTGACCACCACGCCGGACAGGATGTCCGGCAGGTACCTGAGCATGACCTTGCCGTTGAAGAACGTCTCGGTGAAGCGGTCCCAGTTCGACACCCGCTCAGTGCCGCTGGATCTGGCCGATGAAGGCGCGCGTGCGCTCGTGGGCGGGGTGCTCGAAGATCGCGGCGGGCGGTCCTTGCTCCACGATGGCGCCCTCGTCCATGAACAGGACCCGATCGGCCGCGTTGCGGGCAAAGCCCATCTCGTGGCTGACCACGATCATGGTCATGCCGCTCTCGCGCAGGGAGCGCATGACCTCGAGCACCGAGCCCACCAGCTCGGGATCGAGCGCGCTGGTCGGCTCGTCGAACAGCATGACCCGGGGCTCGAGCGCGATCGAGCGCGCGATCGCCACTCGCTGCTGCTGGCCGCCCGAGAGCTGGCCCGGGGTGTGGCCGGCGCGGTCGGCCAGGCCGACCCGCTCCAGGGCGGCCCGCCCCAGGAGGTCGGCCTCGGCCCGCGACTTGCCCGCGACCTTGCGGAGCGCGAGCGTCACGTTGCCGAGCGCGGTCATGTGCGGGTAGAGGTTGAAGGACTGGAACACCATGCCGATGCGCTGGCGGGCATGGTTGAGGTCGGTCCGCGGGTCGAGCATGTCGATGCCGTCCACCACGACGCTGCCGGAGGACGGCTCCTCCAGCCGGTTGAGGCAGCGCAGCAGGGTCGACTTGCCCGAGCCCGACGGCCCGATGACGAACACCAGCTCGCGTTCGGCCACCCTGAGATCGACGCCCTTCAAGACGTGAAGGGCGCCGAAATGCTTGTGGATGCCGCGCGCGTCGACGATCGGGTTGTTCACTCGCTCAGGTCAGTTGCACTTGAGCTCGTGCGGCGTCGGGTCGTAGCCCGGCATGCCCGGCACGCCGTAGCCCGGCGTGACTACCACCTCGAGGCCGTCGGCCGGCGGCTTGCGGCCGAACCACTTCTCGGAAAGCTTGGCAATCGTGCCGTCCTTCTTCATGCAGTCGAGCGCATCCTGGATCTCGGCGCGGAGCTTCGGGTTGTTCTTGGGCACCGGCGCCGCCCAGTGGGCGCGCGTGTCCGTGAGCTCGAGGTCGGCCACGAACTGCGGGTTCTTCGACGCGGCATAGACAATGGTGGTATTGCCGCCGAGGGTCGCATAGGCTCGGCCCGAGAGGACCGCCTGCGTGGCGTCCGGTTGGGTGTCGTAGACCTGCACCGTGATGCCGTGCTCGGCGCCCTTGGCCTTGGACAGCGTCTCGTAGGGCGTGCCCTTGTTGACGGCCACCGACTTGCCCTTGAGGTCGGCCCAGTCCTTGATCGGCGCCGAGCCCTTCTTGATGCCGAACTGGTACGCGGTCCACAGGTAGCCCGCGGTGAACAGCATGTTCTCCGCCCGCTCCTTGGTCACCGTCGTCGGCGCGGCGATGAAGTCGTAGCGGCCGGACTGCATGCCCGGGATCAGGGTCGAGAAGCTCACCGCGTCGATCGTGATCTCGCGCTTCATGCGGCGCGCGACCTCGGTGAAGAGGTCGATCTGGAAGCCCTCGACGCCGCCGCCCAGCTTGGGCATGGCGTGCGGGGCGAAGGTGCCGTCGACGCCGGTCTTGAGCGGCGGAAGCTTGTCCTGGGCGAGCGCGGGACCCGCGCAGAGAAGGGCGGCCACCGCAATGGCGGCAAAGCGACGTTGCATCATCATGAGCCTCCCAAAGAAATCGTGGTCTTCTTGCGTGGCTGGCCCCGTGCATGTGGCACGCGTGGATGAGGGCCTGCGGGGCATGTCGCGCCGATCCTGTCAGAGCGCGCGGTACAAGTCAAACCAGGCTCTGAGACGGCGAGCGGCCAATTGGGGCTGTCGCTGGCGCGGTTGGAGTCATGGGGCCTGGGCGGTGCGCTCATCGCGGCCGGCGCGGTGCCGCTACTCGGCGCGGCGGCGTACCTGGCG
>DATHGT010000326.1:0-21108 GCA_035317605.1 Candidatus Acidiferrum sp.
TCTTCCGGACGAGAGCAGTCCGTGGGTCGAACGCGCTGTCGACGCCTGGGCACGCGGCGGGAGCAAGTATGAACAGGCCTACGGCCCGCGTTTGCGCGGTTTGACGGCGCTACAGCGGAAACAATACGACGACGCTGAGCGGTCTTTTCGGGCGTCGCTCGCGATATACCGCGACCTGAAGAACGATGAGGGAGTCGCATTCGTCCTCAACGATCTGGGCAACGTGAAGCTCGACCGCGAACACTACGACGAGGCGGACCAGTTCTTTCGCGAAGCCCTGGCCCTCGACGAACGGTCGCAACACAAGGAGGGCATGGCGACTCGCTACGGCAATCTGGGCTTGGTTGCCCGGCTACGAGAGCAATGGGCCGAGGCGAGAGAGTGGCACGGCAAGGGGCTGTCCCTGGCGCGCGAGATCGGGCGACAGGATCTTATCGCCGGCGCCCTCTATGGCCTCGCCCTCGTCCAAGAGCACGAGGGCAGGCCTGATCTGGCGCTGCACCTCGCCGAGGAGGCGCTGGCAATCAAGGAGCGGCTGCGAGACAGCAACCTGCAATTAGCGAGTCGGCTCGTCGAGAGGTTGAGGTCTGCGGGGAAATCAGGAGAAGAAACATAGTCTTATCGACGGCAAGCCGACTTCGCCCGATCTCAGTCGGTCACGAGCCGGCTCAGGGTCGCGAGGAATGCGCGCAGGTCATCGGGGCCGTGGCGGGCGGCGCGATGGACGCGCGCCATGTCGAGCCGCGCGTACGCATGCGCGACGACGTTTCGGAACCCGGCAGCTCGCTCCAGGCGCGCGGCGAGTGCGGGGTCGAGGTGGCCCGCGTCGGCCAGACGACGGAACGCGTCGGCATAGGTGCCAGGTGCCCCGAGCCGCAGCTGCAGGCACGCCGACATCGCGAGGTCGATGACGATCTGGACGGCTTGCCAGAGATGCAGGATGACCGCGTCAGAGGCGTCCGTGGCCGGCGCCAGCTCGGAAGGATCGCCCGGAAGTCGCTCGGCCACGCGAGCGAGGTGACGATGGACCGCCGAGACCTTCTCGGCGAGAATCTCGCGGTCCAGCGCGCTCAACCGCTCGGGTCCGCCAGGACCGCGTCGTAGCCGGCGCGAATCAGGGGCCCGGCATCACACCAGAAATCGACCGCCTCACGCCAAAAATCGGCGAACGCGCCGGGCACACGCTCGAACACCGCGATGCCGTCGCGGGCTGCGCGGAACCGCACGAGCCCACCCGCCCGGGCGAGGTCGACGAGGTCGATACGATCGATACCCAGCGTGCGGACGAGATCGGCGAGCAGCGCATCGTGATCGAGGTCGGGATCGGACAGGATGCCGATGTCCCAGTCCGATGCGGCGGTGGCGTCACCGCGTGCACGGGAGCCGAACACCACGGCGAGGCGAACCCCCGCATGCTGCCTGCACGCGGAAGCGACCACCGGGAATCCGTTCCGATCGTCCACCATGCGTTAGCCCGACTTCTTGCCGATCGTCTCCCGGACTTCTTCCACGGTGAGCGGGCCCACGTCCAGGAACGCGAGGATGCGGCAGGGGCAGGCTTCGCCGCCCTCGAACTTCCACGGGAACGCGCCGATGATGCAGCGGGTGTTGAGGACGCGCTCGATGTCGCCGCCCACGTTCTCGGCGTGGACGCAGCCTTCGGGGAAGGCGAGGTAGTGCATCGGGAAGATCTCTTCCTTGACCAGGCGGCCGCTCTTGTGGTGGCGGTACTCGTACTCGCCGAAGAACTCCAGGACTGACTTGCCGGTCTTCTCCTCGAAGCGCTTGGCGAGGTCGGGGCGCATGTAGCGGATCGTCGTGTTCATCGGGTGGTCGCCGGAGCCGGCGTCGATGCCCCACCAGGAGATCTGCATATCGTGCATCCAGCGGGCGAGCTCCTGGGTGCCGCCGGGGTGCATGCAGAAGTAGCGGGTGAGGTCCTGCTGGGGCTTGCCCTCATAGTAGCGGTGGTAGCCCGTGTGCAGGATCAGGACGTCGCCGCGCTTGACCTCCATGCGGTCGGTGATGTGCTTGGGGGTGATGATGCTCCAGTCCTCCACGCAGTCCGACACATCCACGATCACGCCCTCGTGGACGAGCTTCTCGAGCGGGAGCGAGGCGATGTCGCCGGCGCCGTCGGCGGCGTGCATGGGGCCGTCCAGGTGGGTGCCCACGTGGAGCGAAGTCTCCACGCGCTGGGAGACGATGCGGTTGGTCTGAAGGGTCTGCGTGTAGTAGATCTTCGAGCCGGGGTAGCCGATCCAGCCCGGCGTGTGCATGTTCCAGGGGTGCGAGAGATCGACCAGTCTCATTTGGCCCCCATGATAAAGTCTCCCTACTCCCGTCGTCACGATTTCGAGTCACGAGGAGCACGTCGCATGGATCTCCGCCTCAAGGGCAAGGTGGCGCTGGTGACCGGCGGAAGCAAGGGCATCGGCCGGGCGGTGGCGTCCGGGCTCGCCGAAGAGGGCGCCAAGGTCGCCATCTGCGCGCGCGGCCAGCTCGACCTCGACCACGCGGTGGGCGAGCTGTCCAAGGAAACCGGCGGCGAGATCTTCGCGGTGGCCGGGGACCTCACCAACCCCAAGGACGTCCAGAAGATCGTCGAGACCGTCATCGCCCGCTTCGGGCGCATCGACATCCTCGTCAACAACGCGGGGGCGGCGCCCGGCGGCCTCCTGCTCGACCTCGACGAGGAAGACTGGCAGAAGGCGATCCAGCTCAAGTTCATGGGCTACATCCGCTGCATGAAGGCCGTGATCCCGCACATGCTCAAGCAGGGGCGGGGCCGGATCGTCAACGTGATCGGCAACGACGGCGTCAAGCCGATCGCCATCGAGCTGACCCCCAGCGCGGCCAACGCGGCCGATCTGGCCGTGACGGTGGCGCTGGCCGAGCAGTACGGGCGCAACAACATCTGCATCAACGCGGTCAACCCCGGGCCCGTGGCCACCGAGCGGTGGGACGGTCTGGTGGCGGGCATTGCGCGGGCCCGCAAGATCAGCCCCGACGAGGCGCAGAAGCGCGCCGAGCGCAGCATCCCGCTGGGACGCATCTGCACGCCCGAGGAAGTCGCGGACGTGGTGGTCTTCGTCGCCTCCGAACGCGCGAGCTTCATGAACGGCGCGCTGATCACCGTCGACGGCGGCCAGCGCAAAGCGCTCCTCGACTGAGCGACGCCCTGGAGATCCCGCGACCGGAGGGTGAGCGCTCTCCCCGCGAGGGGTCTCGTTGAAACCGCCGCGCTTCGACTACCTGGCCCCGGCGTCGCTGGACGAAGCGCTGGCGGCCCTCGCCGAGCACGGCGACGCCGCGAAGGTGTTGGCCGGGGGCCAGAGCCTGGTCCCGCTCCTGAACTTCCGGCTGGTGCGCCCGGCCTATCTCGTCGACCTCAACGACATTCCCGGGCTCGCCTACATCCGGCAGGAGAACGGACACGTGGCCATCGGCGCGCTCACCCGGCAGCGCGCCCTCGAGACCTCGGCCCTGATCCGTGAGCGGGTGCCGCTGCTCGCAGACGCGATGCCGCAGATCGGTCACGCGCAGATCAGGAATCGCGGCACCATCGGCGGCAGTCTCGCCCACGCCGATCCTGCCGCGGAGCTCCCGGCCGTCGTGGCCGCGCTCGACGGCGAGCTGGTCGTGCGCAACGCGTCGGGCGGGCGCGTGCTGCGGCCGGACGAGTTCTTCGTGGCGTATCTCACCACCGCGCTCGATCCCACGGAGCTGCTCGTGGAAGTGCGGCTCCCGCTCGTCCCGCCGCGCACGGGGACCGCGTTCCTCGAGGTGAGCCGGCGTCACGGCGATTTCGCGCTGGTCGGCGTGGCCGCGAGCGTGACCCTCGACGACGCCGGCGTCTGCACCAGGTGCGCGATCGCGCTGATTGGCGTCGGCCCCGCCCCGGTCGTCGCGCGCGCGGCCGCCCAGCGGCTCGTCGGATCCAAGCCCACGATGGAGGTGCTCCAGGACGTCGGACAGCTCGCCGCCGCCGACCTGAGCCCCGACGGCGATCTCCACGCCTCCAGCCAGTACCGCCGGCACGTGGCCGGCGTGCTCACGCGGCGCGCCCTCGCCCGCGCTCTCGAGCGGATTCGATGAAAGAACGGTTGATTCGCCTCACCGTGAACGGACGCACTCACGAAGCCACCGTGGAGGCGCGCAAGACCCTCGCCGACTTCCTGCGCGAGGATCTCGGGCTCACGGGCACGCACCTCGGGTGCGAGCACGGGGTGTGCGGCGCGTGCACGATCATCGTCGACGGCGCCGCCGTGCGCTCCTGCCTGCTCTTCGCGGCCCAGATGCACGGCCACGAGATCCTGACCGTCGAGTCGCTCGCCGACGGCGACCGCCTCAACCCGCTCCAGGAAGCGTTCTGGGAACACCACGGGCTCCAGTGCGGATTCTGCACGCCGGGGTTCCTCATGACGCTCACGTGCTTCCTGCGCGAGAATCCCCATCCGACCGAGGCGGAGGTCCGCGTGGCGATCGCCGGCAACCTCTGCCGGTGCACGGGCTACAAGAACATCGTGACGGCCGCATGCGCGGCCGCCCGGAAGATCGCGGCGGCGGCGACCACATGACGATCCCGTCGATCGGCCGGGCGATGCGGCGCACGGAAGATCCGCCGCTGCTCATGGGGCGCGGCAAGTACGCGGCGGACGTCCGCTTGCCCGGCCTGCTCCAGGCCGCGGTGCTGCGCTCGCCTCACGCTCACGCCCGGCTCGGCGCCATTCGCGCCAAGGCCGCGCTCGCGCTAGCCGGGGTTCACGCGGTGATCACCGGCGACGATCTCGCCGGGATCGGCCGCATTCCCACCCGGCTCGGTCATCGCATCGGCCACCCGGAGTGCTTGCAGTTTCCGCTCACACGCGATCGGGTCCGCTACGTGGGCGAGCCCGTCGCGGTCGTGATCGCCGAGAGCCGGTATCTCGCGGAAGACGCGCTGGAGCTGATCGACGTCGACTACGCGCCGCTGCCCACCGTCGCCGACGCCCGGCGCGCTCTCGAGCCCGGGGCGCCCGTTCTCCACGAGGTCCTGGCCGGCAACGTGGTCGACCGGCTCGAGACCCATCGTGGCGACGCCGCGCGGGCCATGGCGTCGGCCACGCATCGCGTGCGGGAGAGCTTCGCGATCCAGCGTCACACCGGTGTCCCAATGGAGACGCGCGGGTTGACCGCGTCGTACGATCTTGGCACCCGCGTGCTGAGCCTGTTCGGCGTGGCCAAGGTGCCGCACTTCAACCGCCGGGTGCTAGCCGATCTCATCAGTCATCCCGAGCACCTGATCCAGTTCGTGGAGCTGGAGGTCGGCGGCGGATTCGGGGTGCGCGGCGAGTTCTACCCCGAGGATCTGATCGTGCCGTGGGCGGCGATGCGGCTCGGACGGCCGGTGCAGTGGATCGAGGACCGGCACGAGCACCTGATGGCCACCAACCACTCACGCCAGCAGCACCACGACGTCGAGATTGGGTTCGACGCGGAGGGCGCCATCGTCGCGCTCGTCGATCGCTTCCTGGTCGACCTCGGGGCCTACGTCCGCACCCACGGCGTGGTCGTCCCCGAGCTGACCTCGGCCCTGATGCCCGGTCCCTACCGCATCCCGAACTACTCGAGCGTGGCCGACTGTGTACTCACCAACAAGACCCCGACGGGAACCTATCGGGGGCCAGGTCGCTACGAGTGCACGTTCGTGCGGGAGCGGCTGCTCGACGTCGCCGCCGCGCGGCTCGGATTCGACCGGCTGGAGCTGCGGCGGCGGAACTTCATCACACCCGCGGAGATGCCCTACGAGATCGGCGGCGCCTCGCTGGCCCAGAAGAACGTGCTGGACTGCGGCGACTACCGCTCGGCCCTCGACCAGGCGCTGGAGCTCGCCGGCTACGAGCAGGCGCTCGCCGAGCAGGCCCAAGCGCGCGGGCAGGGGCGCTACATCGGCATCGGCGTCGGCTGCGTGCTCGAGAAGGCCGGGCTCGGTCCGTGGGAATACGCGCGGGTCGAGGTCGACGCGACCGGCCACGTGGTCGTCTACTCCGGCGTGGCCGCGGTGGGGCAGGGCATCGCGACCACGCTCGCCCAGGTCTGCGCCGACCAGCTCGGAGTTGCCCCGGAGACGATCACGGTCGTTCACGGCGACAGCCGGCGGGTTCCGTTCGGGGTCGGCGGCTTCGCCAGCCGCGGGGGGGCGGTGGCGCTGCCGGCCGCGCTGGAAGCGGCGAAGGCCGTGCGGGCCAAGATCTTGCGGGTCGCCGCGTCGCTGCTCGAAGCCCACGAGGATGATCTCGTGATCGAAGACCGCGGGGTCCACGTGCGCGGTGTGACCGACACGCGCGTGACGTTCCGCGACCTCGCGCGCGCCGCCGTCCCCGGACCGCCTGGCATGGAGCCCGGCCTTGTCGCCGCGCACTTCTTCGAGGCGCCGAAGATGACGTATCCCTACGGCACGCACGTGGCGGTCGTGGACGTCGACGTGGAGACCGGCGAAGTCGCGCTCCTGAAGTACGCGATCGCCTACGACGTGGGGAAGGCCATCAACCCGCTCATCGTGGACGGCCAGCTCGTGGGGGCGCTCGCCCAGGGCATCGGCGGCGCGCTGCTCGAAGAGCTGGTCTACGACGACCAGGGCCAGCTCCTGACCACGACGTTCATGGACTATCTGCTGCCCACCTCGATGGAGATGCCGGCGGAGACGGTGGTGCGCATCCTCGAGGAGACGCCGACGCCGCTCAATCCGCTCGGCGTCAAGGGCGTGGGCGAGGGCGGCAGCTCCGGATGCGGCGGCGCCATCGCCAACGCCGTGGCCGACGCGCTGGCCCCGCTCGGCGTCTCGATCACCGCGCTGCCGCTGTCGCCGGACCGGCTGCTCGCGTTGATCCAGGCGGCGGCGCCTCGATGACCTCGCGCTACGTCAGCACGAGCGTGCGGCGGCGCGAGGATCCCGCGCTGCTGATGGGGCGCGCGCGGTTCATGGGCGATCTCGAACTGCCCGGACTCCTGACCGTCGCGTTCCTGCGGAGCCCGCACGCCCACGCGCGGATCGTCGAGATCGACGTCCGTGAAGCGCGCGCGCTCGCCGGGGTCGAGGCGATCGTGACGGGCCAGGAGCTCGCCGCCACCACGCGGCCGATCCGGGCCGAGCTGTCGGGAGACAACTACAAGGAGACCGGGTGGCCCGCGCTCGCCCTCGGCAAGATACGCTTCGTGGGCGAGCCCGTCGTCGCGGTGGTGGCCGGCGATCGCTATCGCGCGGAAGACGCCCTCGACGCGATCCGGGTGACGTACGAGCCGCTGCCCGCCGTCGTCGACGCCGAAGCCGCGATGAGCGCGGCGGCCCCGCGCGTGCACGACGAGCTGGCCGACAACGTGCTGATGCGCGCGAGCTACGAGAAGGGTGAGGTCGACGCGGCGCTGGCCACGGCGGAGATCCGCTTCACCGAGACCTTCCGTCAGGCCCGCTGCAGCGGCTCGCCCATGGAAGGGCGCGGCGTGATGGCCTCGCTCGACCGTCAGGACGGCACGCTCACCGTGTGGGCCGGGAGCCAGGCGCCGCACATGCTGCGCGCGGGGCTGGCGGCGGCGCTGGACGTGCCGGAGTCGCGACTGCGCGTGCTCTGCCCCGCCGTGGGCGGCGGCTTCGGCCCCAAGATGCATCTCTATCCCGAAGACGTCGCGGTCGCCGACCTCGCCCGCCGGCTCGGCCGCCCCCTTCGCTGGCTCGAGGATCGCCGGGAGAATTTGCTCGCCTCCACCCATGCGCGCGACTGCGTGTGCCGGGTGGAGGTCGGCGCGCGGCGGGACGGGACCATCGTGGCCATCCGCGCGCGCCTCGTCTCCGACGCCGGCGCCTACTCGGTCTTCCCGGTCACCGTGGCCCTGGAGCCGATGACCGCGGTCGGGATCATTCCGGGGCCGTACCGGTTCGGCGCGTACGCCTACGACGCCTGCTCGATAGCCACCAATAAGTCTCCTCTGGGCGCCTACCGCGGGGTGGGCATGGCCTTCGGCACGCTGGTGCGCGAGCGCGTCGTCGACATGGTGGCCCGGCGCGCGGGGCTGGACCCCGCGGACGTCCGGCGGAGGAACTTCATCGAGACCGGCGAGCTGCCGTTCGTGACCGCGTCCGGGCTCGTTGTCGACAGCGGCGATTCCGCGGCGGCCTTCGAGAACGCGCTCGAGGCGGGCGAGTACGCGGCCCGTCGCAAGGAACCGTGCCGCACCGCGGACGGCAAGTATCGCGGGATCGGCCTGGCCGCCTACACCGAGTTCACCGGCATGGGCGCGGGCACGTTTCGCCGTCGCGGCATGACCATGGTCTCGGGCCACGACGCCGCGACCGTGCGCGTCGAGCCGACCGGGGAGGTCCGCGCGTTCCTGAGCGCGGTCTCCCAGGGCCAGGGCCACGCGACCGTCTTCGCCCAGATCCTGGCCGACGAGCTGGGCGTCGACATCGACGCGGTCACGATCGTCCAGGGCGACACCGAGCGCTGCCCGCACGGCAGCGGATCGTTCGCGAGCCGCAGCGTGGTGGTGAGCGGCGGCGCGCTCGTGCTCGCCGCCCGCCGCGTGCGCGACAAGATCGCGAAGATCGCCGGCCACGTGCTCGAGGCGGCGCCCGAGGACCTCGTCGTGGAGGGCGGCGCGATCAGCGTGCGCGGGACGCCCGGCCGCGGGCTCACCGTCGCCGACGTCGCGCGGCTCGCGTATCGGCCCGCGTCCGGCACGCTGCCCGCGGGCGTGGATCCCGCGCTCGAAGCGACGCAGCACTACGATCCGCCGCCCGCCACGTTCTCCAACGGCTCGCACCTCGCGGTGGTCGACGTCGATCCCGAGACGGGGCTGGTGGAGATCGTCCGCTACGTCGTCGTCGAGGATTGCGGGCGCATGGTCAACCCGATGATCGTCGAGGGTCAGACCCAGGGCGCGGTGGCCCAGGGCATCGGCAGCGCGCTCTACGAGGACTTCGCCTACGACGAGGGCGGTCAACCGCTGACCACCACGTTCATGGACTATCTGATCCCGGGCGCGCTCGAAGTGCCGCCGGTCGAGGTGATCCACGCCGAGACACCGCCCGCGGTGAGCGTGAGCGGGTTCAAGGGCATGGCCGAGGGCGGCACCATCGGGTCCACCGCGGCCGTGGCCAACGCGGTGGCCGATGCGCTCGCGCCGCTTGGCGTCGACGTGTGCGAGCTGCCGCTGACTCCCGACCGCATCCTCGCGCTGCTGCGCGCGGCCCCCGTGGCCGCGCCGCCCCAGGAGGGACCACGATGATCACCGCTCGCCGCCGGCTTCTCTCTGCGTGCGCCCTCGTGCTCGCCGTGATCGTGTCGGCCGTCCCGCTGCCGGCCCAGGAGCCCGTGAAGATCAGGATCGGCAACCTCGGATTCCCCTCGCACGCCGCCATGATCATCGGGGTGCTGAAGGAGAAAGGCTTCGACAAGAAGAACGGCGTGGACATGGACGTGAAGGTCTTCGGCGCGGTGGGCGCGTATTACGCCGCGACCGCCTCGGGCGAGACCGACGGGGTGGGCGGCGGACCGCTCGTGTTCCAGAAGATGCGGCTCGAGGGTGTGCCGATCAAGATGGTCGCCGCGATGGTGGACATGACGTCGATGTCGGTCATCGCCAAGAATCCCGCCATCAAGTCCATCGCCGACCTCAAAGGCAAGACCATCGCCGCCGACATGGCGTCGTCCGAGTACACGGTGCTGAGCCTCTACGGTAAACACAAGGGCCTGAGCTTCGGCACCGACGTGACCGTCGTGCAGGCGGGGCCGCCGCTGGTGCGCACGCAGCTCGCCGCCGACCGCGTGGATGCCGGCATGACGTGGGAGCCGACCCTCACCATGACCATGCGCGACAACCCGGCGTATCGGGTCATCGTCAACGGCAAGCAGGCCTGGCGCGAGATGACCGGCAAGGACGGCTGGCTCCTGGCCCTCGGGGTACGGGAAGACTGGATCGCGAAGAATGCCGCCGGGCTGCCCAAGGTCATCGCGGCCTTCGACGAGGCCGCGCGCTTCATGAAGTCGAGCCCCGACGAATGTGACCGCATCCTCCAGGGGGCCATCAAGCTGCCGGCCGGCGCGTTCAAGGACATGATCACGGCGCCGCGGGTGGTGTACGACATCCGCTCGACGGCGGATGCCTCCACGCGCGAGACCCTGTGGGAAGTCGTCAAGCAGGGCGTGTCCGCGGGCTTCTTCAAGGACCCGGTCAAGGACCAGTCCGTCATCCACGTGCCGTGAGGACCCGTGGCTGAGCGGCAGAGCGAAGCGGTCGAGGCGGTCGACGTCGTCCATGGCGGGCGCTGGCCGAAGGAGACCCTCGTGTCCCTCGTCGCCTTCGCGATCCTGTGGCACTTCGCCTCGATGGTGCTGCCGCCGTTCGTGGCCCCGAGCTGGGCCCGCATCGGCAAGAGTCTGCTCGACATCGCCGGCCGGCCCGACTTCATCGCCATCACCGTCGCCCGCGTCGGCGTCGCGCTGATCGTCTCCTTCGCCCTCGGCACCGCCGTGGCGATCGCGATGTTCCGGTGGGACGCCGTCGAGCGCTACTCGATGCCGCTGGTCAAGCTCCTGATGGCCGTGCCCGTGCTCTGCTGGATCCTGTTCGCGGTGCTCTGGTTCCGCCTGCGCGAGGTGCGGATCGCCTTCATCCTCGTGGTCGTGTGCGCGCCGATCTTCACCATCGACGCGCTCGACGGCATGCGCGGGGTCAGCAAGGATCTGCGTGAGATGGTGCGGGCGCTCCGCCCCACCGCGAGCCAGTTCTTCGTCAAGCTGATCCTGCCCGCCACCATCCCGGCCATCCTCACGAGCTGGAAGGTCAACCTCAGCCTCTCGATCCGCGTGGTCACGATGGCCGAGCTGGTGGGGGCGACCTCGGGCATCGGCTACGCGCTCATGCAGGCCAACGAGACGTTCTCGGTCGCCGACGTCTTCGCGTGGACGGTGGTCCTCGTCCTCATCCTGATGCTCGCCCAGATGATCGTGACGGGGGTCGAGCGCCGTCTCCTGGTCTGGCGCGAGTGAGCGCGTCGGGGGCACTCCACGACATCCACGTCCGCGGGCTCCGAAAGGTGTTTCGCCAGAAGGGCTCGGGGGTCGTGGTCGTGGCCATCGAGCGGCTCGACTTCACGGTGGAGCGGGGCGAGGTCGTGGCCATCGTCGGCAAGACCGGCTGCGGCAAATCGACGTTCTTCAACGTGTTGATCGGCCTCGAGCCGCCGACGGACGGAAGCATCGAGATCGGCGGCCGCACGCCGTACGGCGACTTCGATCACTTTCGCGGGCGCATCGGCATCATCTTCCAGCAGGACCGGCTCTTGCCCTGGCGCACGCTGCTCGACAACGTCACGCTCGGTCTCGAGATCATGGGCCTCCCTCCGGCCGAGCGGCGGGCCCGCGCCGAGCACTGGCTCTCCCGGCTGGGCCTGGACGGGTTTCTCCGCGCGTTTCCCGGCGAGCTGTCCGGCGGCATGCGCCAGCGGGCCGCGCTGGCCCGCGCGTTCGCGGTCAACCCCGAGATCCTCCTCGCCGACGAGGCGTTCGGTCACCTCGACGAGGTCACGGCCCGGCAGATCCGCGGCCAGTTCTTCGACATGGTGCGCGACGAGAAGAAGACGGCCATCCTGGTGACTCACCAGCTCGAAGAGGCGATCGAGACCGGCGACCGGCTGCTCGTGTTCGGCCGGCCGGCCACCCTGCTGGCCGACCTCCGTCTCGAGGCCTGGAAGCCCGACGAGCTGGCGGACCTCCGCGCGCGAATCCAGGCGACGCTCCAGGATAACCAGCCCGATCCGCAGCTCATCCGCTCAGGGGAGACTCCACGATGACGCTGGACCGCGACGCGCAGCGCGTGCTCGACCACCTCGACGTCGACGAGCTGGTGAAGGTCGCGCTCGACCTCGGCAACATCGACAGCCCGACCGGCAGCGAGGGCCCGGTGGGCGAGTACGTGTTCGACTGGCTCTCGCGGCAGGGCATCAAGGCGCAGAAGGTCGCGCTCATGCCCGATCGCCCGAACGTGATCGGAACGTTGCCCGGCAGCGGGCGGGGCAAGAGCCTGGTCTTCAACAGCCACATGGACACGACCATCCACAAGGACGAGTGGTGGACGACGCGGAGGGCCGCCGACCCGGTGTTCCATTCGGCGTGGCGGGAGGGTGACACGCTCGTCGGCAACGGGGTGTGCAACGACAAGGGGCCGATGGCCACGTGGCTGCTCGCGGCCAAGGCCATCAAGGACAGCGGGGTCACCCTCAAGGGCGATCTCGTGCTGATGGCGGTCGTCGGCGAGATCGGCCTCGAGCCCGTGGACGAGTTCCAACCGCCGACCTACCTGGCCAAGGAGGCGGGCACCCGCTACGCGATCACCCATGGTGGTGTGGGCGACTACGCCCTGGTGGCCGAGGGTACCGACTTCGGCCTGGTCGGGGTGGAGGCCGGTAAAGCGTTCTTCAAGATCACCGTGTTCGGCCACGACCTGCCGATCTACACGCCCTACATCGACCGGCCCACGCCCGTCGAGAAGAATCCGAGCGCGATCGTGCGCATGGCGCCGCTCATCCAGCGCCTCGAGGAGTGGGCCTACGAGTACGAGTGCCGGCACCGCTACGAGTGCGCGGGCGGGGTGATCGTACCGCGGGTCAACATCGGCGCCATCCGCGGCGGCGTGCCCTACACGATCACCAAGACCGTGCAGCAGTGCGCGATCTACCTCGACGTGCGCACCACCCCCGTCCAGAACCCACTCGACGTCCGCGAGGATCTGCGAGCGCTCGTGTCCGGGCTCGGCCTCGAGGGCGAGGTCGAGCTCTACGTCTACCGCCCGGCCTTCGAGGCCGATCCGGTGAAGGTGCAGCCGCTGGCCGCCGCGATCACCCACGCTCACCAGGCCTTGCTCGGGGAAACCCCGCCGCCGGCCTCGCCGCCGTTCTCCAGCATGTGGCGCGACATCAACTGCTTCAACGAGATGCGGATCCCCGCCATCACCTACGGCCCGGGGATCAGCGTCGGCGGCGGGAACTTCGGCATGAAGATCTCGACGCTGGCCACCGGCGCCCAGCTCTACGCGTTGACGGCGCTGCAGCTCTGCAATCAGGATCGAAGCTCATGAGCAAGGCGAAGCCCCGGCGTGGCGCATCCACGAGCGCGGCGGCCATCGACATCCACGCCCACTACTTCCCCGAGGTCTACCTGCGGGCGATCGAGACTCACGGGGAACGCTTTGGCATCGCGCTCGACCGCTCGGACCCGGCGGGGCCGGGGATCAGGGTGGGCGCCATGCTCGGCGGCCATCTGCGGCGCGAGTTCTACGATCTGCCGGCGCGGATCAAGGAGATGAACCGCGCGGGCGTGCAGGTGCACGCGCTGTCGCTCACGTTCCCGATGGTGTACTGGGCCGACGCCGACCTGGGGACGCGCCTGGCCCGCGCGGTCAACGACGGCATGTCGGCGGCCCACCGCGCGTATCCCGATCGCTTCGTGGGCCTGGCCACGCTGCCCATGCAGGACCCGAGGCGATCGGTCGAGGAGCTGGATCGGGCGGCGCGGCTGCCCGGCATCCGCGGTGTCTATCTCGGCACCAACGTCAACGGGCGCGAGCTGGACGATCCCGTGTTCCTGCCCGTGTGGGAGCGCATCGACGAGCTCGAGCTGCCCGTGTTCCTGCACCCGCTGAACGTCATCGGCGCCAACCGGCTCGGGCCGTACTACCTGACCAACCTGCTGGGTAACCCGTTCGACACCGCGGTCGCCGCCGCGCGCCTGATCTTCGGCGGCGTGCTCGATCGTTTTCCCCGTCTCAGCGTGTGCTTGCCCCACGCGGGCGGCGCGCTGCCCTATCTCATCGGGCGTCTCGATCGGGGCAAGAAAGTCCGCCGCGAGTGCGCGCACCTCAAGCGGCCGCCGTCGGCGTACCTGCGGCGCTTCACCTACGACACGATCAGTCACGCCCCGGCGCCGCTCCGTTACCTCATCGATCTCGTCGGCGCCGACCGGGTGATGGTCGGCAGTGACTACTGTTTCGATCTCGGCTACGACCGTCCGGTGCAGGTCGTGATGGGTGTGAAAGGTCTGACGCGGGAGCAGCAGGCGAGGATCCTCGGCGGCAACGCCGCCAAGCTGTTGGCAATCGTGTGAACGAGGAGGGACACATGGCGAACGAACTGAGTGGGATGGCGGCGTCGTTGGGCGCGTTGCTCAAGGAGCGCAAGGAGACCGTGGCGGTGTCGGAGTCATCGACCGGAGGGCTGGTTTCGGCGGCGCTGCTGGCCGTGCCGGGGGCCTCGGCGTATTTCATGGGCGGTGGCGTGATCTATACGCACGGCGCGCGGCGTGCGCTGTTGCGGGTAGAGGATGACGCGATGACGGGGATCCGTTCGAGCTCCGAGCCCTATGCGCTCGTCAAGGCGCGGGCCATCCGCCAGCTCCTCGGCACCACGTGGGGATTGTCGGAGACCGGCGCCGCCGGACCGACCGGGAACCGCTACGGCGACAAGGCCGGCCACTCATGCATGGCGGTGGTGGGCCCCGGAGTCGAGCGCGCGATCACGGTGGAGACCGGCGAGGGAGACCGCGAGAAGAACATGTGGGCGTTCACGCGCTCGGCGCTCGGCCTCCTCGAGGAGTCGCTCCGCTCGCGATGAGTTTCGCCGATAGCTGACGCCTGCAATATCGGGATCCCCGATTTTGACTCCGCTCCGCGAGCCGATAGCATGTGGAGCGCGTCGGCGATGTCCACGTCGCCGCAATTCCACGCGGGACCATCGGGAGGGCACATGGAGCGGCGGGCGTTCTTGAAGTCTGTTGGCGTGTCGACGGCGGCGGTGCTGGTGGGCGTGCCCGCGCGGAGCCGGACGGCGACGGCGGCCGATCCGGCGGGCTGGCGCACGTTCGAGGTGACCACGAAGGTCGAGGTGGTGAATCCGAGTGGCGTGACCCGCGTCTGGGTGCCCCTGCCGCTGGAGGCCGCGACCGACTACCACAAGCCGCTCGGCAACAACTGGAAGAGCAACGCGCCGACCATGCGCAGCCACCGCGACGAGAAATACGGCGCCACGCTGCTCTTCGTCGAATGGCCGGCGGGCGAGAAGGCGCCGGTCGTCGAGGTGGTCAGCCGCTTCTCGACGCGCGACCGCGACGTCGACCTCAGCAAGCCCCTGGCCTCGCCGGTGAAGGAGAGCCCGGCGACGCTCAAGACCTACACCGCGCCCACCAAGCTCATGCCCGTCGACGGCATCGTGCTGGAGACGTCGCGCGAGATCGTCAAGGGCGCGGGCAATGACCTCGAGAAGGCGCGGGCCGTCTACGAGTGGATCGTGGAGAACACGTTCCGCGATCCCAAGGTGCGGGGCTGCGGCATAGGCGATATCCGGGGCATGCTCGAGACCCGCAACCTCGGCGGCAAGTGCGCGGACCTGAACGCGCTGTTCGTGGGGCTCACGCGGGCCGCCGGCGTCCCCGCTCGCGATCTCTACGGGATCCGCGCCGCCGACTCCAAGGAGTTCAAGAGCCTCGGCAAGTCCGGCGACATCACCCGCGCCCAGCACTGCCGCGCGGAGTTCTACGTGGCCAGCCACGGCTGGGTGCCCGTCGATCCGGCCGACGTCCGCAAGGTCATCCTGGAGGAAAAGCCGGGGTTGACCCTCGACGATCCGATCGCCAAGCGGGCCCGCGCCAAGCTCTTCGGCCAGTGGGAGATGAACTACCTCTCCTACAACTTCGCCCACGACGTGAAGCTCCCCAGCGCCACCGGCGATCCCGTCGCGTTCCTGATGTACCCGCAGGCGGAGACCGTGGAAGGCCGCAAGGACCCCCTCGATCCCGCCGCCTTCAAGTACGAGATCGTCTCCAAGGAAATCTGACCGGCTCCGAGCGCCCCGGCGAAGCCGGGGCGCTCCTCGTAACGCTGTAAGCTACCCTCCATGACGTTTCCCGCGATCACCGCGGTCGCCAACGTGCTGGCTCACGCGCCGGGGCTCGTGCGCTACGGCTCGAAGCCGTTGCGCGACGCCGCCCACGCCCCGGCGACGCTCGAGGCCATCGCCGCGCGGCTCCGCCCGTACGAAGACGCGGTGGCCTACGGACCTAACCAGGCGTTCATCGGCAACCTGGAGCCGGAAGCGCTCGCCTCCCTTCCGCGGCCGTGGTTCGACGCGCTCGACCGAGGCGCCTCGTCGGCGGGCGCGTTCGGCGACCTGATCTCCGAAGGCGAGCTGCTCGGTCTCCTGAAGCTCTGCGACCGCGCGCGGCTCGTGCATCTCGATGCCGACACCCTGAGTGACGCGGCGGCGCGGCTGGCGAAGCGCGGGATCGTCACGCCGGCCGAGATGGAAGCGCTCACACCGGCCGATGGGCCGGCGATCGACGCGCTCTGCCGCGGCGGCGAGGCGATCCCGCTCTTCCTCGACGGGCGCACGGTCGGCGCGATCGCACGCGGCCACGAGGAGGACGAGGCCCTAACCGCCAACGTGCTGCTGGAAAACCTCGCCGGCAAGGCCACGGGCGTGCTCGCGCTTCGCCGGTTGCTCACGATGGTCGAGGGCCGGGTGGCACCCGGCGACGTCGACTTCGTGCTCGCGGGATCCGAGGAAGCGGTGGGCGATCGCTACCAGCGCGGCGGCGGCAACCTGGCGAAGGCCATCGCGGAGAGCGCGGGCCTCACCGGCGCCACCGGGTTCGACGTGAAGGCGTTCTGCGCGTCCACGCTGTACGCCGTGTTCAACGCGGCCGCGCTCGTCCAGGCGGGCGTGTTCTCCCGCGTGGCCGTGGTCGCGGGCGGATCGCTGGCCAAGCTCGGGATGAAGTACCGCGCGCACGTCGCCAAGCGGATGCCGATCCTCGAGGACGTGCTGGCCGGCATCGCCATCCTCGTCGAGCATCCGCGCCCGGGAGATCCCGTGATTCGTCTCGATGCGGTCGGTCTGCACACGATCGCCACCGGGTCGGCTCAGCAGGCGATCGTCGAGGCCCTCGTGGTCAAGCCGCTGGCCAAGGCCGGATATCGGCTGAGCGACGTCGACCGCTACGCGACCGAGATGCACAACCCCGAGGTCACCGAGCCCTCGGGGAGCGGCGACGTGCCGCGGGGCAACTATCGGCTGATCGCGGCGCTGGGCGCCATGCGGGGCGAGATCCCGCGCGACGGGATCAACGACTTCATCGCGCGCCACGGCATGCCAGGCTACGCGCCGACCCAGGGCCACATCGCCTCCGCGGTCTGCTACCTCGCGCACGCGCTGCGGGCCATGCGCGCGGGCACCATGCGGCGGGCGCTGTTCATGGCCAAGGGCAGCCTGTTCCTGGGCCGCATGACCGACGCCTCCGACGGTGTATCCTTCCTGCTCGAGCGCCAAGGGGGGAATCCATGATCGATCTCAAGGGCAAGCGCGTGCTGGTGATCGGCGAGCGCGACGGCGTGAACGGGCCGGCCATCGAGGCCTGCGTGAAGAGCGCGGGGGCCGAGATCCTGTACGCGGAGACGCTCTGCTTCGTCTGAACCGCCGCGGGGGCCATGGACCTTGAGGGTCAAGGTCGAATCCGGCAGGTCATCGAGCAGGCGGGCGCCGACGGCGTGGTCGCCGTCCTCGGCGCGAACTCACCGACCGCGGTCGAGATGACCGCGCTCACGCTCAAGAGCGGCGACCCCAGCTACGCGGGGCCGCTCACCGGCATCGCGCTCGGCATTCCGTCGTACCACGTGCTGGAGTCCGAGATCGCCGACCAGTTCGATCCCGCGCTCTACGAGCGCGAGCTGGCCTTGCCCGCCCTCGCCATGGACGTGGCCGAGGTGGTGGCCCCCCTGAAGTCGATCCGCGATCTGTGACCGAGGCCCTCAAGATCGGCCGCTGGGCGCGTCCGTAGGCCAGCGTGCGCGGTGCAGCCTCACCGTGGCGACCCGCCGCGTCGATCTCTACGTGGAGACCACGGGCGACCACAACCCGCTTCACTTCGATCCGGACTTCGCCGCGCGCGCCCGCTTCGGCCGCCTGGTCGCCCAGGGCGGCATCACCGCGGGCATGCTGAACACGCTGGTCGCGATGCACCAGCCCGGTCCGGGCACGGTGTTCATGAGCCGGTCCCTCAAGTACCTGGGCGCCGCCTACGTCGGCGACACGCTGACGGCCGAGGTCGAAGTGCTCGCCCTCAAGCCCGACAAGCCCCGTGTGTCAGCTCAAGGCCCCGACCTGAGATCGTTTCGGGAGCAGCGCGAGGAATTCTCCGATGGCTGATATCTTCATCAGCTACGCGAGCGAAGATAGACCGCGGGTCGCTCAGCTTCAGGCTCTGCTCCTGCGCTGCGGTTGGTCTGTCTGGTGGGATCACGATATCCCGGCCGGATACGTCTTCCGGCTCGTGATCTCGGAAGAGCTCGAAAGCGCCCGATGTATCGTCGTGGCCTGGTCACGCTCCTCGATCGCTTCAAGGTGGGTGATCGAGGAAGCCGAGAACGGGCTGCGTCACGAACGGCTGATTCCGATTCTCCTGGACGACGTCAACCCCCCTCTGGGATTCGGTGAACTCCAGGCTATCTTGATGGTCGGCTTCGATGGTAAGCCGTCGTCACCCGCATTCTCACAACTGGTCGCCTCGCTTCAGCACAGGTTGGGGCCGGTGCCAAACGGAGTCCCGGATGACGACCCGGCCGCTGG
This sequence comes from Candidatus Acidiferrum sp., assembly GCA_035317605.1. Lineage (GTDB taxonomy): Bacteria > Methylomirabilota > Methylomirabilia > Rokubacteriales > CSP1-6 > DATHGT01. The sequence continues at coordinate 18,650 of DATHGT010000326.1, forward strand.
CGCATCAGAAGGTCGGCGCGTTCAGGACGACGGCTGGCGCCGTGTCCAAGAGTACTTCGCGAGGCTGCTGGAGTACGACACGGGATTGCCGGCCATGGTGATGAAGATGGTTCGAACCCCGGACGGAGATGTGGACACATCCGTCTTCGCAGCCAACACGCGCGCGCACGAAATGTTCGGCCTGAACCAGGCCGAGGAACGCCTTGTCGGAATGCGTGGGGCTGAGTTGCTCGATCGCTTGAAGATGTGGATGAGTCAGCGCGACCTTCAGCTATTTCTGGTGGATCAGCAACGCATATATGAAGCGTATGTCTTGCGACGCGAGTTCTATGCGGGTGCCCCGATGGTCTTCGACAGCCGCCATCCGAATTCGGAGTTCAGACTACGCGAATACGTGCCAGTGGTCTTCGCTTACAGCGGCGAGGCCCAAACCGGTGACCGCACCGAACGGTTGGTCGGGGTCCTGTATCTCGATTTGGCCCGGCTGCCGGCAAAGCCTACCTGATGGTAGATCGGGCCGAGCGAAGTAGGTGCCAGTAGACGCCGCAGCCGGTCAGCTCGCCTTTCGCTTGACGCGTCGGCCGCATGGGCGGGCGGCAGCCTTCCTCGAGGCTCTGCCTTTCCGTGTAGGTGTCGTGGTACTTCTCGGGCTGCCAGGGCCGGCGAGCGTGTCGCCGAACTGGGCGGCCAGGGTGGGGATCTTGGCCTTCTCGAAATCCGTGTCGGTCAGGACCACGAACTGGCCCTTCTCGTACTCGTAGTCCTTAACGATGTCGTTTCACTCGACCCGGACGTCCTCCGCGCTGCAATACCGCCGGTAGTCGCTGAGGCTCGCGTCCTTCTTGTGCGGGAGCCGGTAATCGAATTCGCCCTGCTGCTCGGTGGGCGAGTACAGGCTCACCGGAACCGTGACCAGGCCGAACGTGATGGCGCCTTCCACATGGGGCGGGCATAGCACTGCTGTAGCAGGCGAGGGACGCGCCAGCGGGCTAGAGGACAGAAAGGACTTCGGCGGTGAAGCGTTCCAGCTGGGCGAGCTGGTCGTCGCCGACGAAGCGGAGGCAGAGGTCGGTGGCGCCGGACTCGGCGTAGCGGCGAAGGGTGGCGATGACCGCGTCGGCCGGACCGAGTCCCATGGTGCCGCGCTCGTGGACGTCGCCGCCGTAGTACGCGCGCAGGAATCGCTCGGTCGCGCGCTCGGCCGTGGCCACGTCGTCCTCCATGCGCACGGTCGTGTAGACGCAGAGCGGGAAGTCGGGCAGGGCGCGGCCGTGCTTGTCCAGCGCCTCCTCGGCGCGCTCGCGGACCTGCCGGCATTCCTCGGCGTGAAGATACGTCGTGATGATCCCGTCACCGAGCCGCGCGAAGCGATCGAACTGAGCGGGTAGCATCTCGCCGCGGTTGGCGGCGGTGATCAGCACCGGCGGACCGGCGGGATGCCACGGCAGCGGACCGATCGTGTGCTCGGTCAGCTCGAAGTCGGTGCCGTGATGGGTCAGCGGCTCGCCGCGCCAGAGCATCCGCCAGATCTCGACGTGCTCCTCCAGACGGCGCACCCGTCGCTTGTGGTGGGCGCCGCAGGCGGCCCACTCGCGCTCGGCCGAGGGCAGGCTCCAGCCCACGCCCAGCCCCAGAATCACGCGCCCGCGCGAGATCTGATCGAGGTTGGCGATCTGATGGGCCAGCACGACGGGATGGCGCAGGGCCGGTAGCAGGACCGCCGTCCCCAGCCGCACGCGGGGCGCGATGCCCGCGATGTACGCGAGGGTGGTGAGCGCTTCGAGCCGCGGCTTGGCCACGATGCTGTCGCCGACCCACACCGCGTCGTAGCCCGCCTGGTCCGCGTGCCGCGCCATCGTCCAGCACGTCTCGACGTCGGGCCGCCGGTCGGAGGCCATCACCACGCCGCGGGTCGGGATCAGGATGCCGATGCGCATGCGCGTCACTTCACGGCCGCCCACTGGCCGATCTGCACGCGCGTCACCAGCGTGTACTTGCCGTTGCCCTCGGGCTTGAAGATCGACGCCTCGCCCTCCTTGATCTCGAACCAGTCCTTGCCGAAGGCATCGATGATGTTCGGCTTGTGGCTGACGATCAGGGTGTTGGTGCCGGGATCGGGCGGCGTGGACACCAGCGCTCGAAAGGCCTGGGCCCGGCGGTTGTTCTCGTTGGGAGTCACCACGAGGCCACCCTCGGTGACGTCGAGCGTCGGCTGCGGGTCTTTCCCGCCGATGAGGCGGCCGGTCTCGACCGCGCGCTGGAAACGGCTCGCGTACGACTTGCCCACGGGAATGCCCGCCTTGCGGAAGGCTTCACCGACCGCGCGGGCCTCGGCGCGTCCGCGGTCGTTGAGGTGCCGCTGCTTGTCGACGTTGTCGTGATTCAGCGGATCGATGTCCGCCTGGTCGGCGTGGGTGCCGCCATGGCGGAATACGATGACGTAGCCGCCGCCGCGCAAT
>DATHGT010000327.1:0-5755 GCA_035317605.1 Candidatus Acidiferrum sp.
GTCCACCTCCAGCACGAGGAGGAGCGTCACGGCATCCCCGTCGTCACCACCCCGTCAACGTGCTTCCAGAGCTCGAAGCTCTTCAAGGAAAAACAGTACCTCACCGGGCCGCCGACCTTGCGCCTCGTCACGTGTCGTGACGCGACGATGACGTCGGAACTCGTGAAGCTCTGAAGCGCCCTCAGCTCTGCGCGAGATTCCGTTCGACCTTCGCCCAGGTGTCGCGGAGGCCGACAGTGCGGTTGAAGACGGGGCGGGCGGGCGTGTGGTCCTTCCAGTCGGCGACGAAATAGCCCTGGCGCTCGAACTGCAGACGCGTCTCCGGGGCCACTGACGCGAGCGCGGACTCGACCTTGGCGTCGGGCAGGACTTCGAGCGACGCCGGGTTCAGCGCGGCCTGGAAATCGTCCTCGTCGTCCGGCTTCGGCTTGGTGAAGAGCGTGTCGTAGAGGCGCACCTCGGCGTCGACGGCGTGCTGGGCCGAGACCCAGTGGATCGTGCCGCGGACCTTGCGGCCGCGGGCATCGCCGCCGCGCGAGTCGGGATCGTAGTTGCAGCGCACTTCTTCGATCGATCCATCCGGCGCGCGGGTGAACCCGGTGCACTCGACCACATAGGCGTAGCGCAGGCGGACGTGGGCGCCGGGTGTGAGGCGGAAGTACTTCGGTGGGGCGGTCTCGCGGAAATCGTCCCCCTCGATGTAGAGCACGCGGCTGAAGGGGAGCGTGCGGCTCCCTGCCGTCGGATCCTCGGGGTTGTTGACCGCCTCGAACTCCTCGACCTGGCCCTCGGGATAGTTCTCGATGACCAGGCGCAGCGGACGCAGCACCGCGAGGCGACGCTCGGCGCGGCGGTTGAGGTCTTCGCGGACGCAGTGCTCGAGCAGCGCGACTTCCACCAGGTTGTCGGCCTTGGCCACTCCGATGCGCTCGGCGAAATCGCGCAGCGACTCCGGCGTGTAGCCGCGGCGACGCAGGCCGGCGAGCGTGGGCATGCGCGGGTCGTCCCAGCCCGAGACCAGGCCGTCCTCCACGAGCGTGAGCAGCCTGCGCTTGCTCATGACCGTGTGGGAGAGGTTGAGCCGCGCGAACTCGATCTGGCGCGGGGCGTAGATGCCGAGGGCCTGGACGTACCAGTCGTAGAGCGGGCGGTGGTCCTCGTACTCGAGCGTGCACAGCGAGTGGGTCACGCCCTCGATCGAATCGGACTGCCCGTGCGCCCAGTCGTACATCGGGTAGATGCACCAGGTGTCACCGGTGCGGTGGTGCGTGGCCCGGCGGATCCGGTACATCACGGGATCGCGCAGGTTGATGTTGCCCGCGGCCATGTCGATCTTCGCGCGCAGGGTCTTGCTGCCGTCGGGGAACTCGCCCTGCCGCATCCGCTCGAACAGATCGAGGTTCTCCTCCACCGAACGGTGGCGATGCGGGCTCTCGCGGCCGGCTTCGGTCAGCGTGCCGCGGGCCTCGCGCATCTCCTCGGCCGTCAGGTCGTCGACGTAAGCGCGACCGGCCTTGATGAGCTGAACCGCCCAGTCGTAGAGCCGCTCGAAGTAGTCGCTCGCGTAGTACAGGTGCGGCCCCCAGTCGAAGCCGAGCCAGCGCACGTCGCGGACGATCGCGTCGACGTATTCCTGGCTCTCCTTCGTGGGGTTGGTGTCGTCGAAGCGCAGGTGGCAGCGCCCGCCGAACTCCTGGGCCAGGCCGAAGTCGAGGCAGATCGCCTTGGCGTGACCGATGTGCAGATATCCGTTGGGCTCGGGCGGGAAGCGCGTGACCACGCCCGTGAATCGCCCGGACGCGAGGTCGCGCACGACCTCGTCGCGAACGAAGTGCGACGGCTTCTCTCGGGACTCGGGATCGATCATGATCCCTGAAATCCTACCATCCCCGGTGGGCACGTCTTCGGCTCAGGTTCGCGGTCGGCGGCGGCCGGCGCGTCGCTCGATCGCCTCGCCCCAGCGCGCGAGGAACGCGGTGACGAAGCCGTGCTCCTTGGCGGGATCGACGGCCAGCGGGGCCAGCGCCATCGCCACCGCCACCGCGACGTGGTAACCCTCGGCGCGTGACGCCGCCGCGCGGCGATACGCCGGGTGCGCTTCGTTCACCCACACCGTCGACTCGATGAGGCGCGCCAGCTCGACGTCGTCGTGACGTTCCTCGAACTGAATGCTGAGCCCGTAACGTGCGGGCCGACGTGCGCGTGGGCCGACAGCGAGCCGTCCGGTGCCCGGCGGTGGGGGCTGGGCCTCGACCGGACCGCGCGGCTCGCCGGGGCTCGACGCGGAAATCTCGGGAATCGCTAGTTCCCGCGCCGTGACATCACCGGCGTCACCGAAGAGCGCGATGCCGTTCGGCGCGACGTCCGACCCTGTTCTCGTCAGCAGCGACGGTTCTTCCTCCGAGCCGCCCGCGCGCGCGACGGGAAGGCGACGTTGACCGCCCGTCCGCTGTTCCACTAGGCTCGCCAACAGGGGAAAGTCGTCGGCGAGACCTGCGAGCACGGTCTCGAGATCGCGCTCCACCGGGCGGGCCGCGCGACGTCGCGTCCGCTCGTCCGGCTCGCCGGCCTGTCCCCACTCGGTGAGCTGCCGGCTGACCGCCTCCTGGATCGCCTTGCGATACGAAAGATACGTCCCCCCACGAGCGCCGGCGCGGATGAAGTCGGCCTTGTTCAGGGTCAGGCATTCGGCGAGCGCCGGCACTTCCATCAGTCCTCCAACACGGTCGAGGCCTGCGGAGGCGACGCCCAGCCAGTCCCAGCCGCGCTTGATGACCTTGCCGTACGTGCTGACCGCGACGCCGCGCAAATCCTCCGGCAGCGACGTCGTGTCGCGGGTGAGATAGCCGGCACCCGCGGGCTTGCGCTTGCGCGCCACCCGAATGGCCAGCGGCGCGACGTCCTGAGCTCGCCACGCGTGCGGCTCCATGCCCCGGCCGTTGAGGGTGAACGTGACCCCGCGTGGGTACTGCGGCCGCAGCGCGTCGGCCAGCGCGGGGTCGAAGAGTGGCTGGAAGTTCCGGCGGAGCGCGCCCTCGACGAATCCCGGATCGACCAGCGGCGAGAGCGCGTTCGTGGGCGTGAGACGAACGGCGGTTCCGTGCCCGTCGACGAGACCCGGCGGCGGAATCCATCGCCACGGCGCCTTCTGGTGCGACGCCAGGCGCCACGTCGACGCCACGTGGTGCTTGCCCCGGCGGGTCTCGGTGATGACGTCAGCGCACACGAGCAGCGCGATTTTGATTCCGACGCCGGCGAACCCGATGCCGGCGCCACGGACCTTGGTGCTGGAGGCGATGTCGTGGTACCGGGCCAGATCGCGCCGCCGCATCCCGACGCCGTCGTCGGCGATGGTCAGCGCAGGGGCTGACGCGTCGGTCGTGATCGCGATCGTCTTGGCGCCCGAGTCGAGCGCGTTGGCCACGATCTCGGTGAGGATGGTCTCCTCGGTGGCGCCCGGATAGGCGTCCCGAAGATCCTCGAGCAGGTGCAGCAGATCGACCCGCGTCTCGCCCATCGCTACGGCGTTCGGCCTTCGACGTACTCATGGACGTGCCGAAGATACTCGGGAATGTCGCGAACGGCGGCGACCAGTCCCTCGTGAATTCGCCGGGGGTCGATGTCGTCGTACTCGTGCACGAGACGGTTGCGCAGCCCGGCGCACATGGCGATCCGGGACGCGAAGGCGGGCGACAGGATGCCCAGCCGACCGAGTTGGGTGAACGAGTCGTAGTAGTCCCGCGGCGGCGCGTGACCGGCGTCGGTGATCAGGTGGTAGTTGATGTCGATCATCCGACCGATCATGCGCTCGAGATAGCGCTCGGTGACCAACTCGTCCACCCGGTTGGCCAGGAACTCGTCGAGTGGCTTAGCGGCGATCGGCGTGGCCTCACGAAGGTCGTCCAGGATCAAGGCCATCTTGCGGACGATCAGGTCTCGGTCAACCACGAGGGACCGACGCGGCGATGGCCCGCGCGACGAAGCGATGCTCGAGGTCGAGATACTTCCGATGGTCCTGGTAGCGCTTGAACGCATAGAGCTTGAGCCGCTGCAGCTCAGCCTCGGAGCCGTGGAGCAGACGGCACCGGTCGGTCACCTGCTTGAGGAAGAGGGGGTCAGCGTGGTTCAGGACCGCCATGTCGATCTTCCGCCCGGGAAACAGTGCATGCAGGTCGGCGTGTAGATCGGCGTAGCGGCCGAGCGAGAGGGACGGATCGTCCAGCACCAGCCCGAGATCGAGGTCGCTCCGCTCGTGAACCCCGCCGGAAACGGTCGAGCCGAATTGCAGCAGCAGGCGAATGCCGTGGCGTCGCGCCATCTCGGCGAGATCGAGAGCGGCCATGGGATCGATTATACGAGCCCGACGATCGCTCCACCCCGGCTCGCGCCCGAGACTACGTTTGCAGCAGGTAGCGGCCGTGGGTGTCGCGGGCCAGCGCGCGGCGCTCGCGGAGGGCGCCCCACGCTTGGAGGATCGCGCGGTATTCGACGTCGGGCAGCTCGCGCAGCAGCTCGTAGAACGTCAGCGGGCGGGCGGCCAGCAGCCCGGCCATGCGGTCGGCGACCGCCTCGATGGTCACTGATAGTCCTCGAGCTTCACGTCGTCGAGCCACACGTGGCGGATGCGGTCGTAGAACAGGGGCGGGATGCCCTCGGGGATGGTGGCGTCGATGCCCATCTTGGCGGTCATCGGCAACTGACCCTTGGCCAGCTCCCACGGCCGCACGCTGGGGTCGACGTGCTTACCCTGCGCTCCCGCGATGACGATCACGTCCTTGTCGGCCTGGACGCGGAAGGTGCGGGCCCACTCGACCTGGGTCTCGTCGTGGATGTCGACGTCATCGTCGACCACCAGCGCGTGCTTGGTGTCGGGCAACGAGAGGATCGCCATCAACGCGTTCTTGCCGCCGCCCGCGCGCTTGCGGATGGAGGCGACGACCGACCACCGGCACGCGCTGCCCTCCGTCACCGCCACGTCGACCACGTCGACGCCCGCGGTCCTCAGCACGCTCCACACCTGGGCTTCGGTGGCCGCCGCGCCCAGCCAGGCGTTCTCCCACGGCATCTGGAGGAGCTGGAAGATCGCGTCGCGGCGATGCGTGATCGCGCTCACCTTGAAGAGGGGGTTGTGCTTGAGGTCGCCGTACATGCCCGCGAACTCGCCGAACGGGCCCTCGTCCTCGGTCCAGCCGATCGGGAGCAGCTCGCCCTCCAGCACGATCTCGGCGTCGGCCACGGCGGGCACGTCGACGGTGCGACAGGCGACGAGCGGGACCGGTGCCCCGTGCAGGCCGCCCGCGATGGTCATCTCGCTCACGCCCGGCGGGGCCTTGAAGGCCGCGCTCAGGACCTCGATCGGGTGCACGCCGATCGACACGGAGATCGGCAGCGGCTCGTTCCGGGCCAGCCGCGCTTCGTAGAGCCGCCGAAGATCGGAGACCGTGACCAGATCGATACCCGTCTCGTTTCGCGTACGGTACATGAGCCGATAGCACCCGGCGTTGAGCCCGCGGTCGCCGCGCGCGATCACCACGCCCGCGCTGATGTAGGGGCCACCGTCCTTCTCGGCCAGTAGCGGGATCGGCAGCTCGGTCAGGTCCACGTCGCCTCCGGTCCTGACGACGTCCTGGGCCGGAGCGTCCGTCACCATCACGGGCTCGATCGTCGCCCGCGCTCCCGCCGCGAAGCGCGTGCCCAGCTCGGACTCGGGCCAGCCGAGCGCGGCCGCGAACCGCTTGCGGTTCCAGAAGAGTCC
>DATHGT010000328.1:0-5411 GCA_035317605.1 Candidatus Acidiferrum sp.
CGCAGTGCGCAGCACTGCGGTTCCGGCGAACGGGTGACGGAGCCCGCACGGCCGGGCCACTCCGGTGACAGGACCCGTCCGCCGCGCGCGTCGAGCTAAGACGTATTCAGGCGGCGCGGAGTGGCGCCGTCGCGTGTTGCATGGAGGAAAGCGATTCCAGCAGGGCGACCAGGCGGCGGTTTTCTTCTGGCAGTCTCACGGCGACGCGCCAGTAGCCGTGGTTGTCGGGGAAACGCGAGGAGACGTCTTTCACGTAGATCGCGTGATCCGCGAGCAGGGCCTCGGCGAGGGCGGCGGCGGTGTGGGGGCCGCCGGCGATGCGCGCGAGGAGGAAGTTGGCGCCGCTCGGGAAGACGTGCTCGACGGCGGGGACGGCGGACAGCGCTGACGCGAGCTCGTCGCGGTCGGCCATGGTTTGGCGGAAGGACTGGGCGAGCGCGCGGCGGTGCTTGAGGATGACTTCCAGGAAGAACTCGGCCATCGAGTTCATGTTCCAGATCGGGACCTCGGCGGCGCAGCGGGCGAGCAGGTCGCGGTCGGTCGTGTACATGAAGCCTAGGCGGAGGCCGGGGACGCCGTAGCATTTGCTGAGGCTCTTGAGCACGACCACGTTGTCGAGGGGGCGGTCGCGGAGACGGTCCATCATCGAGACCTCGCCCGAGAAGTCGATGAAGGACTCGTCGACCAGCAGGCGCTTGCCCGGATGGCGCGCGGCGAAGTCCATCAGCCACTCGGTCGAGAGCGTCGAGCCGGTGGGGTTGTTCGGGTTGACCACGATGACCACACCGCAATCGCGGGCGCGCTTCTCGATGGCGTCGGGATCGATCCCGATCGCATCGGGATAGGTGACCCTGTTCTCGCCGAGGCGCGGGTACTCGCCGAAGGTCGGCTCGGGCATCAGGATCCGCCGGCCGTAGAAGTAGCGGCGCAGGAGCGGATAGGCCTGGGAGGCGCCGTTGAGCGCGAGCACGTGGGCCGGGTCGCAGAGCAGGACGTAGGCGAGCTTCTGGTTGAGCACCGTCTGGCGTGACCCATAGTTGTGGAGCAGGTTCGCCAGGTTGCCCTTCATCTCGGCCAGCATGGCGCCGGGCGGGAAGTGCATGTTCCGGATGAAGCCGAAGTCGAGCACGTTGTGCGCCCAGAGCCCGCCGAACGATTCCTCGATGATGGCGGCGCGCGCGGGCCGGTCGAAGACGAACTCGGCCACACGCAGGTCGTTGGGATCGTCCAGCTCCGCCCACGTCTCGCCGTCCAGGATCTCGGCGTGGATCCGGGCCTGGCCGACGTAGATCAGGATGCCCAGGATCAGCTCGTAGTAGCAGTTGTCGTCGATGGCCTTGGTGTAATAGCCGAGCAGCTGCTTGAACACCGAGGCGCAGAACTCGCGCGAGAACTTGTAGATGTTCAGGGTCTTGAACTTGTCGGAGAAGTCGAAGTCGGGGCCCTGCAGGTGCGGGGGGATGATGCTGCGGATCAGGTTCTCGCCCACGGTCACGACCGTGCCGTCCATGCCGCTCCGGAACCGGTCGACGAGGGCGACGTTGGGATAGCGCGACTCCACCACGCGCCGGAGGACGGCCGGCTCGTAGACCAGGTCGGACTCGATCAGCAAAATATCGTCGTCGAGGTCGATGTGCTCGAAGGCCAGGGCCAGCGAGTAGATGTTGTTGGTCTCGGTGTAGCGCAGGTTGCGGACGAAGGTGAAGCGCAGATCGGGATACGCCTCGGTGAGCGCGGTCTCCAGATCGTCGGCCAGGTGGCCGGTCACCACCACGATGTCGGTGATGTCGTGGACGCGCAGCCCGTCGATGATCCGGCCGATCAGGGTCTGACCGCCGACCCGCAGCAGGGTCTTGTGGGTGTGGTCGGTCAACGGCCGCATCCGGTTGCCGTACCCCGCCGCGAGGATGAGAGCTTTCATTGGCGCCTCCGCACGGCGATTTCGCAAGACGCGTACCACACGCGGGAGGGCCGAAACGAATGCAGAACGCTACCTTGCGACCCGCCTGTGCAGCGATCTACCCACTCTGGACACGAACCGTTTCGATGGATCACTTGCCGCTGGCGGCGGCGGCGCCGGAGCTGACGACGTAGATGCGCGAGTCGTACGGGGCGAAGGTGTCTTCCCACCACTTGCCGGACACGGCGAGGGAACGGCCGTCGCGCGACTCGACGACCCGGCTCGGCGCCTCGCGCCACGTGAAGCGGACGATCGTGGGCTTGTTCGTGTAGTTGTAGGCGAACACGTAGCCGGTGCCGTCGACGACCTTGGTGAGGGTTCGGATCGTGGCGACGTTCTTCAGCATCGGCATGTGCTTGGTCTCGCCCCCGTTGAGCAGGGTCAGCTCGGCCTGGTAAGCGACCTTGCGCGAGTACAGCCACTCCACCGCGATGTTGTGCTCGAGCTGGGCCTTGCGGGCGGCCAGGGGCTCGGCGGCCCGCGTCGAGTTCTCGACGAGGGCCTCGTCGGCGCGCGGCGCCAGCAGCGCCGGCTCGAGGCGGGCCAGCTCCGTGACCAGCGTACGCAGCGCCGCCATCTGGCGCGTCACGGCCGCCGCGTCCGAGCCCTTGCGCAGACCGTTGGGGCCGAGCTCCCACCAGAGCAGGCCCTGGGCGCCCTCGACGATCGACATCACGGCGTGGCTGCGCATTTCCTCGGAGGTCGGCTGGCGCGAGTCCGACGTGAACTGGAAGAACTGCAGCACCGACCAGATCGGCCGCTCCGGCGGGACTACCGCGCGCAGCCTCGCCACGTTGTCGGCGACCATGAAGTGCGTGTAGCCCCCCGCCGGCTCCGGCCCGTACATCGGGTAGGGATCGATGGCCAGCACGTCGGCGGCGTTCACCCACGGCGCCGGATCGCGATAGGCGGCGGCGATCGCCACCGCGAAGGTGATCCCCCCGGGGTCGAGGGCCTTGAGCTGGCGGTGGTGCTGCTCGGTCTCCGGCACCAGCGCGTCCGCGCACTCGTCCATGATGTAGTAGCCGGCGGCGCCCGGGTGCTTGGCGAGCTGCTTCACGTAGCCGTCGTCCATGATCCCGAACGAGCCGGGTCCGTACCGCGTCCAGCTGCCCTTCTCGAAGCAGTTGCCGGTCTGCAGGTACACGATCCGGCGCTTCCAGAGGACGTCCATCAGCGCGTGCATGGACCGCACGTCCGCCCGGCCCAGGTGATAGTTCAGGTACAGGTTGATCGGGACGCCGTCGAGCTGCCGCTCGCCGCGCCGATCGAAGATCTTCCGCTCCCACTCCGCGCGGTCCGGGGAGTAGCCGAAGCCTGAGTCGTAGACGCCGAGGACGAAGCGCGGAACGCCGTGGACGAGCAGGCGACCCTGGGCGTCCATGGCGGTCCGCGGCGGCTTGTCGGCGGCGGACACGCCGACCGTGACGAGTAGGACGGCGACGAGCAGGGCGAAGAGGCTGCGCTGGATCATGACTTGAGAACGATTCAAGTGGCGGGCCGTTCCCGCGGGCGCCCTTCGGCCAGGCCCGTCGGCAATCCGCGGCAACCCGATACCGACATGGGGCAACGATCTGCAGGGTCTGATGTAGGATCCGGCCTCGAAGTCCGGTACGACTCTTGCCACCTCCGGGGGACGTGTGGCTCTTGCTGCTGATCATCCTGATCATGCCGTTCGAGATGAGCCCGTATCTCTACATCAGCCCGAGCTTCCTGGGCATCATCCCCGACTTCACGGTCATCAAGCTGCTCGGCATGCTCGGGTTCGCGTGGGCGGTCTTCAAGATCGTCATGCTCAACCGGCGCGGCCGCGGCGGTGAGCGGGTCTTCGACTCCCTGACCGCCCAGCTCTTCGCCGCGCTGTTCGCCGGCGTCGTGGTCTCGGCGATTCTCAACGAGAGCCCGATGTTCGCCATCACCAAGTACCTGGTGTTCGTCTTCTTCCTGCCGTTCGTGCTCGTCAGCGTCCGCAACGAAGACGACCTCCGGCGCGTGTTCGCCACGGTCGTGATCGCCATGACGCTGGTCTTCCCGTATGCCTTCCGCCAGATGGGCCGCTACGACGGACGGCTCGGCGTCGGCCTCTACGAGCCGAACTACCTCGCCGCGAACCTGGTGCTGATCATTCCGCTCGCGCTGGCGGTGGCCAGCTACCAGCCGACGCGGATCCGACAGCTGGCGTGGGCCGGATGCGGCATGGTGCTGGTGGTCGCGCTCCTGCTGACCTCGTCGCGCGGCGGCTTCATCGGGTTGATGGTGGCGGGGTGGATCTACGCGTACCGCCGCCTCGGGTTGCGGGGGGCGATCCTCGCCTGCGTAGTGCTGATCATCATGGTGTCGCCCACCGACCTCGGCCAGCGCGCGCTGGCGACGGTCGATCCGACGGCGCCCAAGCCGCCGGGCGTCGAGGAATCCACCCTGGCCCACACCGCGCTGTTCTGGGGCGGCATCCGGATGATGATCGACGCGCCGATCTTCGGCGTCGGCCCCCAGCGCTTCAAGGATTACAGCCAGGCGTACTCCGGCCTCGACATCCCGTACATCGCCCACAACACCTACCTCGAGCTGGCCGCCGAGGCGGGGTTGCCCGTGCTCGGGCTCTTCCTGCTGCTGCTCCTGACCACGATCTTCAAGCTCGGACGCATCGCCCGGCTGGGCCGCGAGCCGGGCATGCAGCGGCTCGCGGCGTGGGCCGACGGCTTGCGCACCGGTCTCATCGGATTCGCGATCGCGGGCGGCTTCATCAGCGGCCAGTATGAGAAGTTCTTCTGGCTCTCGGTCTTCCTGTCGATCGTGGTCGGCCGCCTGGTCGACCGCGCGGCCGCCCACGCGACCGCGCCCGCTCCCGTCGCCGCCCCCGAGGGCGTCGCCGCGGCCCCGCAGCTCTCCGCGAGCTGACGCGCCCCCGAGCGCGGCGTCCCGCCGAGAGCCTCGTCCAGCCTTGATCACCAGGGGGCCGTGGGCTAACGTGGGCGCCGTGCTCAGTCTGGATGAGCTGATCGGCCAGGCGCCACTGATCCACAACGAGCGGACCCGGACGTGGGCGATCCATCCCGATCTGGCTCGATTTCTCGACGACTCCGTGGACGAGGAGACGACCGCGGTCGAGACGGGCTCGGGATTGAGCACGCTCGTGATCCTGCGCAAGACGCCGCGGCTGCACGTCGCGGTGCAGCCGAACCCCGACGAGTTCGTGGTGATCGTCGAATTCGCGGAACGACACGGGATCGAGACCGGCGCGTTTCGCCAGGTCGTCGCGCGCTCTCAGGATTACCTCCCCACCGCAGAGCTTCCGCCGCTCGACCTGGTGCTGATCGACGGCGACCATTCGTTTCCCACCCCGTTCGTCGACTGGTTCTACACGGCCGACCGGCTGAAGGTCGGGGGGTTCATGATCGTGGACGACACTCACGTCGGGACGGGGGCGATCCTGGCCGCGTTCATGGACGTC
>DATHGT010000329.1:0-11171 GCA_035317605.1 Candidatus Acidiferrum sp.
CCGAACTGGAGTCCCAGCACCGTGATGACGGGCAGGCACGCGTTGCGGAACGCGTGCTTGACCACGACCATGCGCTCGGACACCCCCTTGGCCCGCGCGGTCTTGATGTAGTCCATGTTCATGATCTCGATCACGCCCGAGCGCACCAGCCGCATCGTGATCGGCGCCAGGAACGCGCCCAGCGTGAACGCCGGCATCAGGAAGTGTTGCCACGTCCCGTAGCCGGAGGCGGGGAGCAGCCGCAAGCGCACCGAGAAGACGATGATGAGCATGATGCCGAGCCAGAAGATCGGCATCGCTTGCCCGGCCACCGCGCCCAGCGTGCACAGGGTGTCGACGAACGAGTGACGTCGGAGCGCGGCCAGGATCCCCAGCGGCAGCGCGATCAGCAGCGCCATGCCGAGCCCCGCGGTGGTGAGATAGAGCGTGGGCGGCATGCGCTCGAGCACCAGCTTGAAGGCTGATGTGTTCGCGTACCAGGACTTGCCGAAGTCGCCCTGCACGGCGCGGCTCGCGAACTTCCAGTACTGCACGTAGATCGGCTGGTCCAGCCCCATGAGTTTCTTGTAGCGCGCGTACTCGTCCTTGCCGGCGTTCTGGGGCAGGAGCAGGGTCACGGGGTCGCCGATCACGTGGAGGATGGAGAACGCGAGCATCGAGATGCCGACGATGACGACCGCGAGCTGCACGATCTGCCGGAGGGCGTAGCGCTTCATGAGAGAAGGTGGTCCCGGTCGCCCGAGCCGACCGGGACCACCGATCGAACTACTTCTTCCTGGGCGTCACGAGGAACATGCGGTCAATCTCGTCCGGAGGCGCCTGGTACTCGACCCGGTTCGAGATGCCCCACACACCGCGGAGTCCCCACTTGTAGAGGTACGCGGCCTCGTCGAACAGCAGCTTCTGCGCCTTCACGTAGATCTCGGTGCGCCGCTTCTGGTCGAGGGTGGAGCGCCCCTGCGCGATCAGGTCGTCGAGGGCGGGGTTGCAGTAGTAGCTGTAGAACTCCCCGCACTTGAACACGTCGTAGAGGATGGCGTCGGCGTCGAAGACCGAGTAGTAGCCCCACGACCAGTTGAACATCGAGCCCGCCTTGCCCTCCTTGACGCGGGCGACGAGCACGGTGTTGTCGCCGATGTAGTTGCGCTTCACCCGGAAGCCGGCCTTGGCCATGTCGGAGACGATGGTGTCGTTGGTCTGCTGAACGGCCGGCTCGACGACCGGCGGGGACTCGTGGAAGACGACGTCGACCCCGTTCGGGAACCCGGCCTCGGCCAGGAGCTTCTTGGCCTGGGCGAGGTCCTGCCTGTACGGCTTGAGGTTCGGATCCCAGCCGAAGGCCATCGGGTTGATGCCGGTGGCCACGCGGTCGCCGAGCCCGTTGAGCACGAACTTGATGATGGTGTCGCTGTCGACGGCGAGGTTCGCGGCCTGGCGCACGCGCTTGTCGGTGAACGGGTTGGGGCCGCTGCGCGCCGCCTGGTCGAGCTGCAGCATGGCCGTGCGCAGGATCGGCGAGGTGGCCGTGCGGGCCTGCCCGGACTTGTTGATGACGTCCATCTGGTCCGGCGGGACGGCCTTGATGACGTCCACGCCGCCCGAGAGCAGCTCGGCGATCTCGGTGGCCTTCTCGGGGATGATGCGGATCTTGACGTGTTTGAACGCCGGCTTGGGACCCCAGTACTCGTCGTTCCGGACGAGCAGGTGGTCCTGCTTCCGGTTCCACTTGACGAGCTTGTAGGGGCCCGTGCCGATCGGGTGCTCCTGCATCCATTCGTCGCCCTTCTCGCGAATGACCTTGTCCGACTGCATCGACTGGGCGGTCAACCGCTCGACGAAGAGGGGATAGGGGCCGTCGGTCTTGAAGCGCGCGGTGTGGTCGTCCACGACCTCCACGCTCTTGATCTTGGCGTGGTTACCGCGGGCCGTCATCTTCTTGGCGGGATCGAGCACGCGATCGAACGTGGCCTTGACGTCGCGCGCGGTGAACGGCGTCCCGTCGTGGAACTTCACGCCCTGGCGGAGCTTGACCTCCCAGGTCGTGTCGTCGAGGGCCTTCCAGGACGTCGCGAGATGCGGGATCACGCGGCGGGTTTTGAGGTCGCGCACGGCCAGGTGATCGAACACGTGGTAGCCGAGGATGATCGCCTCGCGCAGCACCGAGTTGGGCGGGTCCCAGTTGTCGACGTCGGACTGCAGGCTGTAGATGAGGGTTTCTTCCCGCGTCTGCGCTCCCGCCGAGGGAGCGAGACCGAGCGTGGTGGCGAGCAGGATGGCGAACCCGAGGGCAAGCAAGCGCATGAAGACCTCCTCTCGTGGAGCGTTACTATATCAGCCTCCGACGCCGAGATACGTCGCGGTGACCTGCTCGTTCGCGCGGAGCGCCTCCGGGGTGCCCTCGAACACGACGGTGCCGTGGTCGATGACGTAGACACGATCCGCGAGGCCGAGCGCCATCTCCGCGTTCTGCTCGACCAGCAGCATGCTGACGCGCTCGCGCTTGAGGTCGCGGACGGTCCCCATCACGGCCTCCACGACCAGCGGGGCCAGGCCCTGGGACGGCTCGTCCAGCAGGAGCAGCTCCGGTCCGGTGACGAGGGCGCGGGCGATGGCCAGCATCTGCTGCTCTCCGCCCGAGAGGAGGCGCCCTTTGCGGTCCAGCACCTCACGGAGCTTCGGAAAGCGCTCGAGCACGGTCTCCAGCGGCCAGCGCGAGCCGGGCCGGCGCGCGATGGCCAGGTTCTCGCGCGCCGTGAGGTAGGAGAAGATGCCGCGCGTCTCGGGCACCAGCGCGATCCCGAGCCGCGAGATCCGATGCGGGAGCAGGCCGGCGATCTCGGCCCCCTTGTAGGTGATCCGGCCGCCGCGGGGCGGGGTGAGGCCGGTGATCGAGCGGAGCGTGGTGGTCTTGCCGGCGCCGTTGCGTCCCAGGAGGGCCACCACCTCGCCCTCGCCGACGGCGAGCGAGAGGCCGTGGAGGATGTGCCCCAGGCCATAATAGGTGTCGATCCCGCGGACCTCGAGGATCATGGCGCCGCGGTGCCTCCGAGGTACGCGCGACGGACCTCGGCGTGGCCCCGGATCTCCGCCGGCGTGCCTTCCGCGATCACGCGGCCGAAGTGCATGACCGAGATCCGGTCGGAGATGGTCATCACGACGTCGATCTTGTGCTCGATGAGCACGATCGTGTAACGCCCCTTGAGCGTCCGCACCAGCGCCACCATCTTCTGCGTCTCGTCGGGGGAGAGGCCCGCGGCGGGCTCGTCGAGCAGCAGGAGGCGAGGGGAGGCGGCCAGCGCGATGGCCAGCTCGAGCTGTCGTTGCTCGCCGTGGGAGATCTCGCGGGCGGGCCGGCTCGCCGCCGCGTCGAGCCCCACGTCGGCCAGCACCTGATGCGCTCGCTCCGTGAGCTCCGGATAGCCGTCGGCCCGCCGCCACGCCAGTCCCCGCCAGGGCTTCCGCCGGGCGAAGGCGGCCAGCCAGACGTTGTCCAGGATGGAGAGCGCGGGGAAGATGCTCGTGCGCTGGAAGGACCGCGCGATGCCCAGGTGGGCGACGTGGTGCGGGGGCGTCCCCGCGATGTCGCGGCCGTCGAAGACGATGCGGCCCGACGTGGGCGTCACGTGCCCCGTGAGCAGGTTGAAGAACGTGGTCTTGCCGGCTCCGTTGGGTCCGATGACCGAGTGCAGCGAGCCCTCCTCGACGTCGAGCGTGACCGCGTTGACCGCGGTCAGTGCCCCGAAGGACTTCGTGAGGGCCTCGGTTCTAACGAGCGGCACGCCACGCCCAGAAGCGAGCCCACGCCTCGACCACGCCGCCGCGGAAGAACAGCACCACGATCACGAAGGCGACGCCGAGCAGCAGCGGCCAGCGCGCCCACATCGAGCTCACCGATTCCGACAGCCAGATGAACACAAAGGACCCGATGACGGGACCGTAGAGCGAGCCCGAGCCGCCGATCAGGGTGGCGAAGACCACGTTGCCGGAGAACACGAACCCGATCGACTCCAGCGGCACGATGCCGAAGAGCATTGCGTAGAGCACGCCGGCCAGGCCCGAGAAGGCCCCGCCCACCACGAACGCGAGCAGCTTCATGCGGGCCACGTCGTAGCCGAGGGCCTGGGCCCGGAGCTCGTTCTCGCGGATGGCCTGGAGGATCTTTCCGAGCGGCGACTCGACGATCCGCTTCATCGTCCAGAGCGAGACCAGGAACAGCACGGCGACGGCCGCGTAATAGGCGAGCGGACGGTGGATGTCGAGCCCCAGGACGCTCGGCCGCGGCACGCCGGGCATGCCGTCCTCGCCGCCGGTCACCGTCGTCCACTGGTAGGCCGTGAAGTAGAACATCTGGTTCAGCGCGAAGGTCAGCATGATGAAGTAGAGGCCGGAGCGCTGGACACACAGATAGCCGACGGCGGCGGCCGTGCCGGCGCCGACTGCCACGCCGATGCCGAGGGCCAGGAACACGTTGACGCCGTAGTACTTCAGGAGGTAGCCGGCCACGTAGGCGGCCGAGCCGAAGAACGTCGCCTGGCCGAAGGACAGCAAGCCCGTGTAGCCCATGAGGAGATTCAGACCCAGCCCGAAGATCGCGAAGATCCAGATCTCGGTGGCGATGGCGTGGCGGACGAAGAGGGGGAGCAGGATGACCGCGGCCAGGACAGCCACCCACGCCCTGGTCATCGGATCCCGAAGAGGCCCTGCGGGCGCACGAGGAGCACGGCGGCCATCACGGCGAAGATGACCGCCACCGAGGCTTCGGGCCAGACCAGGGCCACCAGGCTCTGGGCCACGCCCACGAGTAGCCCCGCCACGATCGAGCCCAATAGGTTGCCGAGCCCGGCCAGCGCGACCACGACGAAGGCGATCCCGAGCATGTCCACGCCCATCCACGGGTTCAGCCCGCGGATCGGCGCGGTGAGGGCGCCGGCGACCCCGGCCAGGACGCAGCCCAGCGCGAAGGCGGCCGTGAAGAGACGGTGGATGTCGATGCCGAGGAGGGAGACCATTTCCTTGTCCTCGATGCCGGCGCGCATGATGGCCCCGTAGCGCGTCTTCTCGAGGAAGAGCCAGGCCGCGAGCACGAGGAGTGCCGCCGCCACCATCACGAAGAGACGGTACTTCGGGTAGATCGTGATGCCGAGATCGACGCCGCCGCGCAGCACGGGCGGGGGAAGCTGGCTCATGCCCACCGGGCTCCAGACGATGATGATGCCCTCGGTCACGATCAGCGAGAGACCGAAGGTGAGCAGGAGTTGGTAGTCGTGCCCGGCCTTGTAGAGCGGCCGGATGCCGCCGTACTCGATCAGCACGCCGAGGAGCCCCACGCCCAGCGGGGCCAGCACCAGCGCGATCCAGAAATTCCCCACGAGCTGAATCAGCGTGTAGAGGAAATAGGCGCCGAGCGCGAAGAGGGCGCCGTGGGCGAAGTTGGGGATGTTGAGCACGCCGGTGATGATCGACAGGCCGATGCCCATCAGGGCGTAGAGCATGCCCGTGGCGATCCCGTTGAGGATCTGGCTGAAGAGTAGTGCCGGACGCACTTAGGCTAGAGCGATCCGATGTCCTTGCAGGCGGCGTACTCCGCGGGGAGCGGGGTCGAGCCCGTCGCGACGATGTCGGCGAAGTCCATGGGGCCCTTCATCGCTTCCTTTTTCTTGCAGCGCATGAAGAAGTACGGACGCAGCGTCTGATGAGTCTTGGCGTCCACGCGCATGCGGCCGACCAAGTCATCGACCTCGAGGCCCTCGCAGGCCTTGATGACGTCCGGCACCTCGGTGGACTTGGCCTTGTCCATGGCGTGCAGCAGCATCCGCGTCATGCCATAGGCGGCGGCCGGCGCGTAGCCGGGCGGATTGCCGAACTTGGCCTGATAGCTCTTCACGAACTCGCGCGCCACCGGCGTGTCGGCCGTGTAGTAGAAGTTCGAGCCGACCCACATGTTCTCGCGGATCTCGGGGTTGAGCTGCACCAGCTCCTCGACTCCGGAGGACCAGGTCAGGATGAGCGGAATCTTCGGGGTGAGGCCGAAGTTGAAGATCTCGCGCGCCGCCGTCACGGTATCCAGCCCGAAGTTGATCATCGCGACGACGTCGGGCTTGTTGGCCGCCGCCTTGGTCACGTAGTTGGAGAACTCGCGCTCGCCGAGCGGGTGCCGGTCGGCGCCCACGAACTCGATCCCGTGCGCCTTGCCCACTTCCTTGATGTACTTCTCGACCGACCAGCCGAACGCGTAGTCGGCCACCAGCAGGTGCCAGCGCTTGGCCCGCGGATTGGCCTGCATGAAGGTGTCCACGACCGTCTTGGCGGCCGTGTACGGGCTCGCCGCCCACTGGAAAGAGTAGCGGTGGCAGCGCGCGCCGGAGATGTCCTCGGTGCCGCCGCTGAAGTAGTGGAAGACCTTCTTCCGCTTGGCCACCTCCGAGACGGCCAGCGCGACGCCCGAGGACCAGGGGCCGATGATGTACTTCACGCCATCGGCGTCGACGGCTTCCTCGGCCCGTCGCGTGGCGCTGCCCGCCTTGGTCTCGTCGTCGCGGGTGATGTACTTGATGCTCCGGCCCTGGATCTTCATCCCGCGCTCGTCGAGGGCCATCTTCATCCCGCGGTCGAGGACGGGACCCACGTCGGAGAAGGCGCCGGTGAAGGACCAGAGTCCCAGCATGGGAAGGTCCTTGCCCCGCGCCCGGACGATGGCCGGAAAGCCCAGCCCCGCCGCGGCGGCGACTCCGCCACTCAGTTTCAGCACGTCCCGTCGACTGAGCTTGCTCATCGTGATTCCTCCGCGCTCCATACTACTCGGCCGTCGACCGCAATGGACGCGACCATGCGGGGATCGAGCGTCATCCGTCGACCTCGCTGGGGAGACAGCAGCGCCTCGGGCTGGAGATCGCGAATCCGGAGGAAGACCAGCTCGCCGTCTTCGATTCCGGCGAAGCTCATTCCGCCGAATCCAACCCGGGCGGCGCCACCGCCATCCTCGGCGAAGACGATCTGATCGGTCGGCAAGGGCACCTCGGCTCCCTCTCGGAAGACCACGGACGTGCCGGGAGGACCGTTCTGGAGGATAGGCAGCTGCGACACGACCTCCGGCTCCCGCGTGATGCGGGTGCCGGACACGAACTCGATGAGCAACGGATACGCGTTCATATCAGTCATTCCTTACCGGCGCCCCGCTGACGACCGCGATGGTCACCGGAACCGAAGTGAGATGCAGGAGGTGTGTGAGCGAGGCGCGCTCACGGCAGCGCGAACGCGACCACGTGGTCGCCGAGCTTGGTCTGCATGACTCCGTGGCCGCCGGCCGCGATGACGACGAACTGCTTGCCGCTCTTCGACCGGTAGCTCATCGGCGTCGCCTGAGCACTCGCGGGCAGCTCGGCTTCCCACAGCACCTTGCCGGTCTCGACGTCGAACGCGCGCAGCTTCGTGTCGCGGCCGGCCCCGATGAACACGAGCCCGCCCGCGGTGGTGAGCGCGCCGCCCATGTTCGGCGAGCCCCAGTTGCGAGACTCCGAGACCGATCGCGCCCACAGCTCGGGGATGGTGCCGAGCGGGACTTCCCAGCGGACGTCGCCGCTCGTGAGGTCGACCGCGGCCAGCGTGCCCCACGGGGGCGAATTGCAGAAGACGCCGGCGGGCGAGGTCAGGAGCTGGACGCGCACGAGGTAGGGCGTGCCCCGCTGCGGCGAGTGCTGCCGCCGCACGTTCGGGGGCATGCTCGCGCGCTCGCGCTCGAACTGCTCGCGCGGGACCAGCGTGACCACGAACGGGATGTGCGTGAGCGGCGCGATCATTAGGCCGCGCGCGGGATCGTGAGAGAGCGCGCCCCAGTGCATGCCGCCCCCGAGGCCCGGGAACACGATGGTCCCTTCCAGGCTCGGCGGCGTGAAGATGCCCTCGTAGCGGAGGGACTTGATGCGTTCGCGGCAGGCGTTGCGTTCATCCAGGGTCACGCCCCACGCGTCGTCGGCAGTCAGGCGCGCGGTGCCGAGCGGTCGCGGCTTCACGGGGAAGGGTTGGGTCGGCCACGCTTCCTCGCCCGGCACCGTGCTCTTCGGGACCGGGCGCTCCTCGACGGGAAAGAGGGGCGCGCCGGTCTCGCGGTGCAGGACGAACATGTGACCCATCTTGGTGCCGACCACCACGGCGGGCACGCGGTTCCCGTCGCGCGTCACCGTCACGAGGCTCGGCTGGGCCGGGACGTCGTAGTCCCAGAGGTCGTGGTGCACCACCTGAAAGTGCCAGACGACCTCGCCCGTGGCCGCGCGCAGCGCCACCACCGAGTTCGCGTAGTCGTTGGCGCCGAGCCGCTCGCCGCCGTAGAAGTCGGGGCTCGGGCTGCTGGTGGGCGCGAAGATCAGGCCGCGCTCGTGGTCGACCGACATGACCGACCACACGTTGGCGGCGCCGTTGCGCCGCCAGCTCTCGCCGGCCCACGTGGCGGCGGCCGGATCGGCCGCGCTCGTGGGGATCGGGTCCCAGGTCCAGCGGAGCGCGCCGGTGCGGCCGTCGTAGGCGCGGACCAGCCCGCGCTCGACCGACACCGCGCGGTTGTCGCCGATGGTCGAGCCGACCACCACCAGGCCGTTCACGATGGCCGGCGGCGACGTCACGAAGTAGCACCGGCAATCCCGTCCGACGGCGATGCCCTCGGCGAGGCTCACCTCGCCACCGCGCCCGAAGTCCTGACACGGCGAGCCGGTAGCCGCGTCCAGCGCGATCAGTCGCGCGTCGAGGGTGCCCACGAAGATGCGCCGGCGACACGCGAGGCCAGGCGCCGCCCCGGGATCGAGCCAGCTTGAGACCCCGCGCGAGGTGATCACGACGAAGAGGCTGCTCCGGTCGACCTTCGGGTCGAAGGCCCAGCGCTCGGCGCCCGTCTCCGGGTCGAGCGCGATCACCCGACCGAACGGCGTGCTCAGGTACAGCGTCCCGTCGACGAGGATGGGCGTGGCCTCGAAGGCGATCCGCCCGCTGGCCCACGCGCCGTCGGCCAACTCGCCGGTCCGATACGTCCACGCCACGCGCAGCCGGTCGACGTTGCTGCGATCGATCTGGGCCAGCGGCGAGTGACGCGTGCCGCCGGGGTCATTGCCGTACGTCGGCCAGTCGCCGTCGACGACCGCGCTGCCGGCCGCGGCCCCGCGCGCCTCCTGGCCGCTCGGCGGCGTCGAGACGCATCCGCCCAGCAGCAGCGCGAGGGCCATCGCCGCTCCGAGGGGCTGGCGGTGTATCCGTCTCATGACACGTCAGCGCCCAGCGGGAAGCGAGTCCAGAAAGTCGGTCAGTATCCGATTGAAGACGTCGGGCTGGTCGAGGTTGGACGAATGACCGGCCCCCGCGATGACTTCGAAGCGGGCGCCCGGAATCTTCTTGGCCATGTACTCACAGGGGGCCACGAAGGGCTTGTCCTGGTCGCCCACGATCACCAGCGTGGGGACGTCGATCGACGGCAGTCCGTCGATCACCGTCGAGCCCTGCTGCGCGAGCATCCCTCGGGTGGCGTGAGCGAGGGCCTGGGCCGAGCGCTGGCGGCCTCGCGACTCTTGCACCTCACGGCTGCGGCCCTCGAGGACCGCGAGTCCCTTGGCCTCCAGCTCGGAGGTGCGGGCGAAGGCGCGCTCGTTCCACTGGGCGCGGGCCTGGTCGTTGCGGTAGCCGGGGCCGGAATCGCAGATCACCAGCGCCTCGACCATCTCGGGATGGGCCAGGTAGAAAGCCAGCGAAATATAACCGCCGAGCGAGAGTCCGCCGATGACGGCTCGCTCGAGACCCAGGTGGTTGAGCAAGGCGCGGACGTCGGCGACCGTCAGCGCCAGCGAGTACTGCGCGGGGTCGTCGGGGCTGACCGTCTGGCCGTGGCCGCGGATGTCCCAGCTGATCACCCGGTAGCGGTCGGCGAGCGCCTGGTGCTGACCGTTCCACGCGATGCGGCTCGACATGTGGCCGTGGGTCAGCAGGATTGGCCGGCCTCGGCCAGTGTCCTGATAGTCGATCTCGATCCCGTTCACCTCAGCCGTGGCCATCGCGTCCCTCCCGGCCGGAGTATATCTTTTGCCCATGGACTTCGGGATCATGACCGCCAAGATCGACGAGATCGGATACATCGTGCACGCCGAGAACCTCGGCTACACGCACGCCTGGGTCACGGACAGCCCGATCATCCGCTCCAACTGCTGGGCGGTGCTGGCGCTGGCCGCGCGGGAGACGCGGGCGATCAAGCTCGGGACCGGCGTCGCGGTGCCCGGGTTACGTCTCGCTCCGGTGGCGGCCAACGGCATCGCGACCATCAACCGGCTGGCGCCCGGACGTTGCTTCCTCGGGCTCGGCACCGGTCACACGGGCATGCGCATGCTCGGCCAGCGCCCGATGCGGCTCGGGCCGTTCCGCGAGTACGTCCAGGTCGTGCGTCGATTGCTGCGCGGTGAGGAGGTCGACTACACCCTCGACGGCGAGACGCATCCGATCCGGTTCCAGATGCGCGAGCACCGGTTCATCGATCTCGAGCACGAGATCCCCGTGTACATCGCGGGGTTCGGACCGAAGGCCCAGGCGCTTTCAGGAGAGCTCGCTGACGGGCTCGTGTCGAGCCTGCCGCGAGGCGGCACGGTCCCCGCAATGCTCGCCAACGTTCGCCGCGGCGCGAGCAAGGCGGGACGAACGTTGCCATCGGACTTCCTCGTGTCGACCATCGTCACGCTGGCGATGCTCGAGCCCGGCGAAGCGGCGGACTCCGAACGCATCGTCGCCGCGTGCGGCGCCGCGGTGATCACCGGGCTCCACTATCTGGTCGCCCACCATCTGGAGACCGGCGAGGATCCGCCGGAGTACGCGCGGCCGATCTGGAAGTCGTACATGGACTGGCTGAACCAATCGCCGCCGGAGATCCGTCACCAGCGGCTGCACGCGAGCCACTACAGCTTTCTCGATCCGGAAGAGGCGCGCTTCGTCACCGCTGACCTGATCCGCGCGAGCTGTCTGACGGGGACGCCGGAAGCGCTGGTGGAGCAGGTGAGGGAGCTGGAGCGCCAGGGCCTCACCCAGCTTATGCTCTACCCCCCGCTGAACCGGCAGTACCGGGTGATCGAGGACTTCGCCACAAGTGTGATGGCGCGACTGTAGTGGCGAGGATATCCCGGCGGCCGGGCAACTCGGTGGCTACGTCGGGC
>DATHGT010000330.1:0-7391 GCA_035317605.1 Candidatus Acidiferrum sp.
CTCACCGACGCGCGGTTCTCCGGCGTGTCCACGGGCGCCTGCATCGGCCACATCGGGCCGGAAGCGCTGCTGGGCGGACCGATCGGCCGCGTGCAGGAGGGCGATCAGATCCAGATCGTGATCGATCGCCTGCGGCTGACGGGCAGCATCGACCTCGTCGGCCACGGCAGCGAGCGCTTCGGCCCGGAGGAAGGCGCGCGCGTGCTCGCCTCGCGCCCGCCGCGCCCCGACCTCGCGCCCGATCCCGATCTGCCCGCTGACACTCGCCTCTGGGCCGCGCTCCAGCAGGTCGGCGGCGGGACGTGGGGCGGCTGCGTCTACGACGTCGACGCGATCGTGGCCGCGCTCACGCAGCGGCGCGAGTGAGGAGCTCATGATGGTGGATGCGCAGACTGAATTGGTGGGCCGGATGTTTCAACGCATCATGCGCGGGCTCGTCGATACCGGGCGGCCGCCCCACTACGCCGACCTCGCGCGGGCGCTCGGGATCAGCGTCGAGGAGGGGCGCCAGCTGCTCCACGCGGTGATGGCCGCGTACCCGATCGGCTGGCTCCACCCGGAGACCGACTACATCGCGTCGTTCCCGCCGCTCAACGGGCAGCCCACGCAATATCGCGTGACCGTGCGCGGCGAGCAGAAGTGGTTCGCCCAGTGCGGGTTCGAGGCGACGTCGGTGACGTGGCTGTTCCCGGGCGAGACCGTGCGCATCGACGCGCCCTGTCTCGACTGCGGCGATCCCGTGACCGTCGAGATGCGCGACGGGCGCATCGTGTGGGTCGATCCGCCTGGGGTGATCGGTCACCTCAACTATGGCTTCGGCCCCTCGCGGGGGCGCCCGCCGTATCTCTGAACGGGGATGAACCTCTTCCGGTCGGAAGAGCACGCGCGGCGCTGGGCGCAGTTCAACCCGGCCTCGGAGGTCGGCTTCATCTCGCTGGCGGAGCTGGCGGGGTTCTTCGGGACCGAGACCCGGTGCCACATGCTGGACCCCGACTATCTCTCGGTGTGGTTTCCCAAGCGCGCCGCCGAGCGCCTCGAGTACATGACCCGCATCGGTAAGGCTGTCCCGTTCTGGCTCGGCACCCCCGACACGTAGACGGC
Organism: Candidatus Acidiferrum sp.; assembly: GCA_035317605.1. GTDB lineage: Bacteria > Methylomirabilota > Methylomirabilia > Rokubacteriales > CSP1-6 > DATHGT01. The sequence continues at coordinate 1,102 of DATHGT010000330.1, forward strand.
GGCGCGCGCGAAAAACTTGGTCCGCTCGGGCATGCACCAGCAGAATTGCACCGGAGATGCGCGCATCGATCCGGGAATCGGACCTCTACTCGCCGGTCAAAGCCTTTCTCGAGGCGCAAGGCTACGAGGTCAAGGGCGAGATCGGGGGCTGTGACGCCGTCGGCACGCGGGGCGTCGAGCCGCCGGTCATCATCGAGCTGAAGCTGCAGTTCAATCTCGCGCTCGTGCTCCAGGGGGTGGACCGGCTGGCACTCACCGACCGCGTGTATCTCGCCGTCTTGCGTCCGCGGGGCCGTCGCGGCCCGGGGTCGTTCGTGTATCACCGCGACGTGCGCAAGCTCTGCCGGCGGCTCGGGCTCGGGCTGATGACGGTCGATACGGCATCGCCCACCGTCGAGGTGCTGGTCGACCCCGAGCCGTACCGTCCGCGAAAGAAGGCCAAGCGCCTGGGCCGTCTGCTCGGCGAGCACGCACGGCGGATCGGCGATCCGAATCGCGGTGGCGTGACGCGGACGCCGATCGTCACCGCGTACCGGCAGGAAGCGCTGCGCTGCGCGCTCCTGATCCGCGACGGTCGAGGCCCGAATCTGAAAGCGCTGCGCGAGACCGGCGTCGTCCCGAACGCTGGCAAGATTCTTCAGCGCGACGTCTACGGCTGGTTCCAGCGCGTCTCCCGCGCCACCTACGCGCTGACCGAGCGCGCCGCTCGGGATCTCGCACGCTTCGCCGGGGCGCTCCCTGCGGATGGGAACGGTCGCCAGGCACCGCCCTAGAGCACCGCGTAGACCGTGTAGCAGACTTGCCGGCTCGTGCGGCGGCCGATCCCGATCGCGACCACGCGAGCGCCACGGTGGGCGTGATATATCGGTGGGGTCGAGTCTACCGGTTCGGAGAGGGCGATGGATTACGACCGGACGCCGCTGCCCGAGGTGTATCGGAGCGCGCGCACGCTGCCGTCCGAGACGATGGACGTCTGGGGCCGGGCCATCCGCGCGATGCTGCCCCAAACGGCTCCCGTCGACCGCGTGGTCGACCTCGGCTGCGGCACCGCGCGATTCACGCGACTGCTCGCCGACGTCCTGCACGCCTCGGTGGTGGGCGTGGAGCCGTCGCTGCGCATGCTTGCCGAGCGCGAGGTGCGCGACGCGCGGCTCGCCCGCTTCGTGGCCGGCACCGCGGAAGCGCTCCCGCTCGCTGACGGGTCGATCGATCTCGTCTTCGCGTCGATGGTCTATCACCACCTGCGCGCCGACGCGGCGCTGGCCGAGCTGCGGCGCGTGCTCCGGCCCGGAGGCCATCTGATGCTCCGGAACCCGACGCGCGAGTCCGTCGGCGAGTTCACCTACGTCACGTTCTTCCCGGAGGCTCTGGCCATCGACGTGGAGCGGATGCCGTCGCGCCGCGCGCTGGTCGACGCGTGCGAGGCGGCCGGGTTCGCGCTCCGCGGTCACGAGCTGGTGCGCCAGCGGTTCGCCGACGACCACGCGGATTACTACCGGAAGATCTCGCTCCGCGGCCTCTCGTCGCTGCTGCTGATTTCCGACGATCAATTCGCGCGGGGCCTGCGCGAGTTCGCGGCATACTGCCAGTCCGCCGAGCGCCACGAGCCGGTCTACGAATACGTCGAGCTGTTCCTCTTCTCCCGCCGCTAGCAGGCTGCTCAAAAAGGCCCAGATGCTAGGCGGCAAGGAGTGGCGCGACTGAGGCGTATGCCGCATACGCCGCAGGGAGCGCCCGACGAGCCAACGACGCAGATGGGCCTTTTTCAGCAGCCTGCTAGAGCTTCTCGCGCAGGTAGTCGGCGATCTCGTGAGTGGCCGCGAGGCCCTGGGGGATCGCCTTGGTCAGCGAGACGAACGCGTGGATCTGGCCGGGGTACTCGTGGTCGATCGCGTCGACTTTCGCGGCGCGGAGGCGCTCGGCGTAGGCGTGGCCCTCGTCGCGGAGCGGATCGAAGCCCGCGGTGATCACCAGCGTGGGCGGCTGGCCGGAGAGGTCGGCGGCGCGCAGCGGGGCGGCGCGGGGATCGAGCCGATCGGTGCTCGACGGGATGTACTGCGTCGCGTACCACTCGATGCGGTCGCGCGGGATGACGTGCCCCTGCGCCAGCTCCCGATGGGACGGCGTGTCCAGCGCGAAGTCGACGGCGGGATAGATCAGCACCTGACACGCGGGCACCGGCTCACCGGCGAGGGCCGTCTGCTGGGAGACGACCGCGGCCAGGTTGCCGCCCGCGGAGTCGCCGGCGACCGCGATGCGCGCGGGATCGACGCCGAGCTCGCGGGCCTGGGCGCGGAGCCACCGATAGGCCGCCAGGCAATCGTCCACCGCGGCGGGGAAGGGATGCTCGGGGGCGAGCCGATAGTCCAGCGCGATCACGAGCGCGCCGGAGCGCTGCGCGATCCGAGCGCAGAGGCCGTGATGAGTCTCGAGATCGCCCTGCACCCAGCCGCCGCCGTGAAAGTACAGCACCACGGGACGCGCGGCGTTTCGTTCCCCGCTCGCGTCATAGAGACGCGCGGGCAGGGCGCCGGCGGGTCCGGGAATCCGGATGTCTTCGATGCGGGCGAGCGGCGGCGCCGGCTCGTCCATCAGCGACACCATCGTGCGAAGCTGCTGGCGTAGCTCGGGCAGGGGCGGGTAGTAGCCGGGCACGCGGATCGACTTCACGAACTCGCCCACGAGCTGGGCCTTCGGGTCCATCGTCCGCCCGCCCCGGCTGATCCGGTGGCCGTCGAGGAACCGCAGCGCGTCGTCCTCGCTCATCAGCGTGTGGTGGAGCTCGAGCTTCGGCAGATCGGTCATCGGCGCTCCTCCTGATGGGTCGAAATCACCCTACCAGAAGGAGGCGCGCGCCACGGAATTGCTATACATTGGCGTCGACCGACGAGGGAGGACCACATGAGCTGGAACGGCGAGATCGTCATCGACCTGGACTCGCACATCGTCGAGCGGGTGGACCGGTTCTACGGGGACTACATCGACCTGGCATACCGCGACGCGTACGCGCAGCTGTGCGAGGGCATTGCCCAGCAGGCGAAGGCCGGACACCGCTACTCGCTCTTCGGCAGCCGGACGTCCGTCGTCGAGCCGATCGAGACGGGCCGGCCGCTCGGCGTGCGTGACACGTTCGGGCTCACGCGGCGGTCCGGACTCGAGAATGGGCGCGCGGCGTTTCCGCCGGACCGGAAAGAGCCGCTGCCGCCCATCCGTCCCGAGGCGAGCTGGGACGTGAAGGTGCGGATCGAGGACATGGATCGCGCGATGGTCGACGTCGGCGTGCTGTACCCGACCCACGTCTCGAGCTACTGCGCGCTCCGCGACCCCGGCTTCGAGAACGCGCTCTACCGCGCGTATCACCGCTGGGTCGCCGACTTCTGCGCCCAGGCGCCGACGCGGCTGACGTGGACGATCGTCGCCAACATGCGCGACGTCGCCGCGGGGGTGGCCGAGATCAAGCACTGGGCGCGCGATCCGAACCTCGTGGGTGTCTACCTTTCGCCACAGGCGCCGGACGGCAAGCTGCTGGACAATCCCGATCTACACCCGATCTACGAAGTCGCGCAGGACCTCGATCTGCCGCTGCTCGCCCACGGCGGCACCGCGCGTCCGCCGTACGCGCCGGGCACGTTCGATCTGGACGGCGCGTGGTTCCTCCTGCACAGCTTCGCGAATCCGTGGGCGGGCATGGCCGCGCTCGGCGCGCTGATCGGCGGCGGCGTCTTCGAGAAGTTCCCCGCGCTGCGGGCGGCGATCATCGAGACCGGTGGCGGCTGGCTGCCGCTCGCGATGGACCGGCTGGACACGCACTACATCATGTCGCCTGGCCACGTGCCGAACCTCAAGCGGCTGCCGCGCGAAGTGCTGGCCGAGGGGCGGTACTTCCACGCCATCGACACGTGGGAGCGCTCGCTCGAGTTCTGCGTGGAAGAGCTGGGCGAGGACCTCTGGCTGTTCGCGACCGACTGGCCGCACGGCGACACCGCGTGGCCGGAGAGCGTTCAGCAGATCACCGGACGCAAGCGCCTCACCGACACCGCGCGCCGCAAGCTGCTCGGCGAGAACGCGCTGCGTCTCTGCCCGCGCCTGAAGCCAATCGTGGCCAGCAGGGGGAAGTGACGATGGCCTTCATGGAAGCGGACGGCGTTCGCCTCTACTACGAGGACAGCGGCGGCGACGCGCCGGTCCTGCTGTTCCTCCACGGCGCCGGCGGCAACCACCTGAGCTGGTGGCAGCAGGTGCCTGTGTTCAGCGACGAATACCGGTGTATCACGCTGGATCAGCGCGGGTTCGGCCGATCGTCGGAAGTCTCCGAGCAAGGGCCCTCCACGCTTGCCACCGACGCCATCGCCCTGCTCGATCACCTCGGCGTGGCGCGGGCGGCGCTGGTGACGCAGTCGATGGGCGGCTGGGCCGCGGCGGGCGCCGTCCTGCGTGCCGCCGATAGGTTCTGGGCGGTCGTCATGGCCAACACGATCGGCAATCTCACGAACCCCGAGATCGCGGCCCTGCGCCAGCGATTGGTCGCCGCGAGTCCGCCCCGGCCGCCGGTTCTGTGGCACGCGGCGCTCGGCCCGACGTTCCGCAAGGCCGAGCCGGTGCGAAGTTTTCTCTACGCGTCGATCGCCGGCCTCAACACGCCGCTGCCGCCCGCATTCCGCGAAGCGATGCAGCGGCTCACCACGCCGGTCGATCGCTACGCCGCGGCGTCGGTGCCCACGCTGTTCCTGACCAGCGACGAGGACGGGCTCATCTGGCCGGAGCTGTCGGAGAAAGTCCACAGTCACGTGTCCGGCTCGGAGTTCGTTCGCATACCCGCCGCGGGCCACTCGACCTACTTCGAGCGTCCCGACGTGTGGAACCGCGAGGTCGGCGCGTTTCTCAAGGCGCACCGGCCGTGACGGATCCGCTCGCCGAGTTCCGCCTCGACGGCGAGGTGGCCGTGGTCACCGGCGGATCGAGCGGCCTCGGCAAGGTCGTAGCCGAGGCGTTCGCCGCCGTCGGCGCCCGCGTGGCGAACTTCGACCTCGCGGCGACCGGTGACGACGGCCACTATGTGGACGTGGCCGACGAAACCCAGGTCAAGGCGGCGTTCGATCGGGTCGTGGCCAAGCACGGCCGGCTCGACGTGCTCTTCAACAACGCCGGCATCGCGATCCGCAAGCCGACCAAGGACATCACGCTCGACGACTGGAACAAGGTCGTCGGCGTCAACATGACCGGCGTGTTTCTCTGCGCCCGCGAGGCGGGCAAGCACATGCTGGCCGGCGGCCGCGGCGGGCGCATCATCAACACCGCCTCGATCATGGGGTTCTCGGGCGGGGGACTCTATCCCAACCTCTCGTATCAGGCCACCAAGGGCGCGGTCGTCAACATGACCCGCGCGCTGGCGATCGAGTGGGCGCGGGAGGGGATCCGGGTGAACGGGATCGCGCCGACGTGGGTGCGCACGCCGCTCACAAGAGGCATCACCGAGAGTCCCGAGCTGGTCCGGCGCATCGAGCAGATCACGCCGATGGGGCGGCTCGCCGAGCCGCAGGAGATCGTGGGCGCCGTGCTCTTTCTGGCAACCCGAGCCTCCGCGATGGTGACCGGCCACGTGCTGGCCATCGACGGCGGCTTCCTGGCCCAGTAGATCATCAGGAGGACTTCACGATGAAATGGTGTCGGTTCCAATCGGGAGCGAAGGTTTCGTACGGCGTCATCGACGGCACGACCGTGACCGAGGTCACCGGCAGCCCGCTGGAGAGTCACACCAAGACCTCGACCAGCGTGCCGCTCAGCTCGGTGAAGCTGCTGGTGCCGATGATCCCGCCCACGTTCTACGCGGCCGGCATCAACTACCGCCAGCACGTGATCGAGATGGCGCACCGCCGGGGCGTCACGCCGGAGTTTCCGCCGAACGCCGACGTCGGCTACCGCGCCAACAACGCGCTGTGCGCCCAGGACGAGCCCATCGTCATCCCCAAGGACGCCGGTGAGCTCGTCCAGTACGAGGGCGAGGTGGTGGCGGTGATCGGCAAGCGCTGCCGGCGTGTGTCGGAGGCCGAGGCGCTCGACTACGTCTTCGGCTACACGATCGGCAACGACGTGAGCGAGCGGACGTGGCAGCGCAACGACCGCACGTTCTGGCGCGGCAAGAATACCGACACGTTCAAGCCGATGGGCCCGTGGATCGAAACCGACGTCGATCTCGACGCGATGTCCACGACGGTGCGGCTCAATGGGACCGTCGTGAGCACGTTCGACACCAACGACATGGTCTTCGGCGTGGCCGCGACGATCAGCGA
>DATHGT010000331.1:0-3697 GCA_035317605.1 Candidatus Acidiferrum sp.
GGCGCACTGGAGCCCTCCGAGATCGACGCCCTCGAGCTCGGTCGCGTCTGGCGGCGTGCCGCCGCTCGCCGTGCGCCCGACCGGGAACAGCGGCAGCAGCTTGATCCGCGGCTTGGCGACATCACGCTCGGCCAGGAGCCCGCGCAGTCTCTCGTAGAGATCGCGGGCCGACGTGCCGAGGTCGGTGGCGGTGAGGATCGCGGGCAGCCCGCGCTGATGCAGGCGCGCGATCGCGACGAGCGCGCGGTCGAAGGCGCCGCGGCCGCGCACGCGATCGTTGGCCTCGCGGTCGGGATCGTCGAGGCTCACCCGGATCTCGAGCGAATAGCGCGAGCGAGCGGCCAGCTCGGCCAGCCGATCGGCGACGCGCTCGGTGATGAGGGTGCCGTTGGTCAGCACCGTCGTGGGCAGCCGTTCGAGGGCGTGAGCGAGCAGCTCGAGCATCTGCGGGTGCAGGAACGGCTCGCCGCCGGTGAAATACACCTCGCGCGCGCCGACCCGCGCGGCGTCCTCGACGTGTCGCTCGACGTCGGCGACGGCCATCGGCGCCAGCCAGGGATCGACGGGGCCGCTGGCGTTGATGCAGTGCGTGCACTGGAGGTTGCACCACGTGCCCGTCACCTGGATCCACACGGCCGACAGTTGCCGCAGCGGGACGGTGGCGATCATTCGAGGGCGGGGCGGTGGAGTGACCAGTCCCAGGGACGGAACCCCACGCGCGCGGCGACGCCGTTGGCGAGGGCGCGGCGCGCCGGGCCCTCGTCGAGATAGCGGAGCAGGAACGCCGTGAGGCCGCCGGCCCCGTCGAAATCGCCGCGGTACCACTTGAACAGGCGGGAGCAGACGAGGCGTCCGTCTTCCAGCGTGACCTCCGAGTTGACGAAGCCGCGGGCGGCGAGGTCGAGCTGGGCGTCGATCGTCTCGGCGCGATAGACGCCGACGGGCGGACACGAGCGCGCGCCGCAGTTGATGGCGAAGTGGATGCGCGGGTCGAGCGGCGAGAGCGCGAGGCCGCGCCGCGGATCCGTGGCCCCGAACGGCCGCAGGGGCGGCAGCACACGGCGGCGGTTGCCGCGGAGCACGCCGTGCTCGACGTCGTCGGACGAGAGCACGAAGCCGCCCACGCGATAGGCGGCGCGACCGAAGAAATTCCACGCGCGGGCCACCGATCGCCGCACGCGGAGGCTCACGATGGCCTGCAGCACGAGCGCGTTGTAGACGTTGATCCAGAACGCCAGCCGGGCGTCGCGCGCGGTCAGCGTGTCGAGACGGATCGTCGCCAGCCCGCGGGCCGCCTCGACCGCCGCCGCGAATTCGGCGGACGCGCGGAGCCCGCGGTAATCCACACGCCCGGCCCCATCCGTCGCCGCGCCGAAGGCCGCGAGCATGCGGGAAGCCAGTGTTTCGGCCTGACTCGTCGCGGCCACCGGCGACGATTCGAGCGGGGGATCGTTGAGCACCACGCGTCCCATAGCGGCCATCACTCTACGCTGGGAACGCCGCCGCCGGACGTCGACCGAAGATTTCACACGCTGTTGACCGCGGCGGGCGACGGGCCGAAGCATAACCCAAACGATATATGAATATTTTCGTGCGAGTTTTTGCAATTACCGATTGTCCAAGCGCTTGCGAAATCCTACAATCGGCCTCCATGAAGGTCGTGTGCGCCTGGTGCAAGCAGGAGGGCCGGAGCGGGCTGCTCGGCGAGTGCGAGCCGTTCGACGATACGGCCGAGACCCACGGCATTTGCGGCCGTCACTCGCAGACGATGGTCGAGCAGCTGCCCTCGGCGTCGTTTCCCGGCGTGCGTGTCCTGGTCGTCGTCCACCACACCGAGAACGACCTCTACCAGCACCTGATTCGATCGTTCGCGGGCCTCCGCGACGTCAAGGTCATCGTCGACCGCCGGGAGAACGACCGGCGCAAGATGCCGGGCGAGGGAGGCGTCGAGCGGCGGCGCGCCAACCGGCGCATCCGCAAGTCGGAGTTCTCGAGTCTCGGCTACTACGTCGTCCGCTTCGGCCCCGCGCGCGAGCCCGCCGCCGAGCCGATCAGGAAGTTCCCGGCCCTGGTCCGGCGTCTCGCGAAGTAACTCCCGCCCTCAGTACTTGTTCGCGATCGGCAGCTCGTTGGCCGGAAACAGCGTGATGATCTGGGCGCCGGCCGGGGTCACGATGACTTCCTCCTCGATGCGGGCGGCGGACACGCCGTCGGTGGCCGGACAGTAGGTCTCGACCGCGAACATCATCCCGGCCTCCAGCTCCATCGGATCGTCGAACGAGTTGAGCCGGCTGATGATCGGCCGCTCGTGCAGACCGAGCCCGATCCCGTGGCAGAAGTTGAGGCCGAAGGCCCCCATCTCGCTCTCGAAGCCGATCTCCTGCGCCTTGGGAAACGCGCGCGCGATCTTGTCGGTGGTCACACCGGGCTTGATGAGCGCGATGGCCTCGTCCATCCACTGCCGCGCTTTCTTGTAGGCGTCGACCTGGGCGCGCGTGGCCTTGCCGACGTTGAACGTGCGGTAGTAGCAGGTGCGATAGCCGGTGAAGGACATGATGATGTCGAAGAAGGCCTGATCGCCGGGGCGGATGATGCGGTCGGTGAAATTGTGAGGATGGGGACTGCAGCGCTCGCCCGAGATCGAGTTGATGGCCTCCACGCAGTCCGAGCCCATCTCGTAGAGCCGCTTGGTGGCCAGCGCCACGATCTCGTTCTCGCGCACGCCGGGCTTGAGCGCCTCGTAGATGTCCTGGTACACGCCGTCGACCATGGCCGCGGCCATGTTGAGGAGCGTCAGCTCGTCCTGGCTCTTGATCATCCGCGCCTCGAGCATGACTTGCTGGGCGTCGCGGACTTCAATGCCGGCATCCTGAAGCGCGAACAGGAACGGCGGCTCGACGAGATCGATCCCGAGCGGCATGTTCGCCACGCCCTCGGCCTTGAGGATGTCGCGGATCTCCTGCGCGGCCTTCTTGAAGAGACCGGCCTTCGGCGACACCGCGCCACGCATGCCGACCATCCCGGCCAGCGACTGCTTCTCGGGGATCCACGGCGCGTAGAGCCGGTGATGCCGCGCCGCCGAGCCGAAGTCCCACACCCACGGCTCGCCGTTGCCGGTCAAGAGCGACCAGCGCGTGAGCTTGTCGCGCGCCCACTCCCCGATGACCGTGCTCGAGATGTATCGGATGTTGTACTGATCGAACACCAGCAGCGCCCCGAGCCCGGAGGGAGCGAGCGCCTGGCGCACGCGCGCGAGCCGATACGCGTTGAGCCGGCGAAAATCGACGCGCTCCTCGAAGTCCACCTGCATGTGCCCCGGCGCCTGCAGCGGCCGGTCCCACCGATGCCGCGGGTCGACCGCGTCCGCGTTCACGCGCTTGGGGGCGGAAGAGCTTTGCTTGCGAGCCATGTCGTCCTCCGTGCGGTCGACGCTTCGCCGCTACTCTACATCAACGCCGCACCGTCGCCCGTCGACCAACGTCCGGCACTCCGCTCGACGACGGCTTCGCGCCCGAGCGGGTCGTGCTGGTCGCTGGCATGCGACGTGGATCATCGACAACGCACGATGTAGCCACGTTCCGCCGAGTGAGGTGCGTCGTGAACGGACGCCGTCCCAACACCGATGTTGCCATCGAGCGTGTCCCTCGAATCAGCCGCCGCCAGTTCCTCCGCACCGGCGGCGTCGCCGCGGCGACCG
>DATHGT010000332.1:0-3189 GCA_035317605.1 Candidatus Acidiferrum sp.
GCGAAGCACTTGCTCGAGTTGAAGATGTAGCTCTGGACGAACTCGGTGTCCTTGGGCTTGTGTCCCAGCTCGGCCATGGCGCCGGCCAGGCACATCCAGTTCAGCATCTCCTGCTGGCCGCTGTCTTCGAGCGCGGTCAGCGGGACCTTGCGCCACGCCTCGTAGTCGCCGGCCGCGAGCGAGTCGTACATCGCGCGGTCGGAGTCCACGTCGGGATACAGCAGGTGGTTCTTCGGCGTGAGGAACGCGTGCGACCAGCTCGACGACGCGATCAGCGCGATCTTCCACGGGCTCGCGGCGAGCGCGCGCGCGCTGGCCCGGCCCAGATCGTAGCAGCGCCAGGGCGCCGGCGACGGCGGGTCGAGCCGCTCGCCCTCGGGCAGATCGGCGAAGCTGCTCACGCCGCCGTACTGCGAGATGACCCGGCGCCCGTAGCAGTTGATCGAGAACGGTATCACCGGATAGGGGAACCCCTGGCGGTCGTAGTCGAGATAGAGCAGCGTGTTCATGAACGCGTGACCGAGCGGATGGTGCAGCGGCCGGTACGAATAGGACACGTCGAAGCCATCTTCGAGCAGGCCCGTCACCAGGGTCTTGGCGGCGGCCCGATGTCCCTTGTAGACGAACGTGGTGTCGGCCGATTCCTCCCACGCGTTCGCCTGGGTCTTCCATCGCCCTTCCGCCCACGGCCGGTGCTCGATCGAATCGTAGGCCAGCACGCAGAAGGGCGGGATCACGTCTTCCTTGAAATTCTCGTACTGGTCGTCGCCCCAGATCACCACCGCGTCGGGCGCGAACTCGTCGAGCTGCCGGCGCATCCGGCGGAACCCGTCGGCCAGCGCCTTGCGATGACGGGGAGCGGCGGCGCGGCCCGAGTCGGTCCCGTATTCCTGCCGCATGGGCTCGGGCCACGAGGCGGGATCACGATACTGCGCGGGCAGGCCGGGATCCTTGAGCACCCGCTCGAGGATGCGTCCCATGTCCTTGTCGGTGCCGCACAGCGGTGGGAAGTGCGTCATACCCAGGCCCAAGATCTCTCCCATGGCTTCCTCCTCAGGGGATCGCTTCGCGCCGTGCCGATGGTACCATCCTGAGCCGAAGGAGACGAGTGATGACATCCACGACCCTTCCGCCCCTGATCTCGAGCGACGGCCATCTGGAAGTCCGCCCCGAGCGCTGGAATCCGCGGATGCCCGCCAAGTATCGCGACCGCGCCCCGCGCACGATCAAGCTGCCGGACGGCGGCGACGCGATCCTCGTCGAGGGCCAGCCGCCCTACCCCGCGCCGTTTCTCGATCTGAGAGCCGGACGGAACAACGAAACGTGGCAGCCGTTCGGCGCCAGCGTCGAGGACACCGCCGGCGTGGGGCCGCCGGAGCAGCGGCTGCGCGAGCAGGATCAGGACGGCATCCACGCGGAGGTGCTCTTTCCCAACATGCAGGTGGGGCCGCGCCTCTGGCGCGCGATGACCGACGACGACCTCTACCGCGCCACCGTCCGCGCCTACAACGACTGGCTCGGCGAGGAATACTGCCCGGTCTCGCGCGACCGGCTGATCGGCCTCGGCGTGATCCCGTGGACCAGCCTCGACGACGCGCTGGTCGAGCTGGAGCACTGCGCGAGGCTCGGCCTCAAGGGCGTCAACCTCGGCGTGTATCCGAGCGGCAAGGCCTATCCCACTCCCGAGGACGACAAGTTCTGGGCGGCGGCCATCGACATGGGCATGCCGCTGACCGTGCACGTCGCCTTCGATCGACTGGGACCGCGGGCGTCCCAGCCGACCTTCGAGTATCCCGGCGTCGATCCCGAGATCCTCAAGAAGCTCGGGCCGCGCAAGCTCGTGGAATGGGTCGCCCTGCCCTTCCTGGGCACAGCGCCGTCGATGAGCCTCGCCCAGCTCGTGCTCTCGGGCGTGTTCGATCGGCTGCCCGATCTCCGGATCTTCTTCGCGGAGACGCGCCTGGGCTGGGTCCCGTTCTGGATGGAAGAGGCCGACTACTGGTACGAGCGGCACCGCCACTGGGCGGCGCGCCTGCTCAACATGAAGCCGCTGAACCGGCGGCCCAGCGAGTACGTCCGCCAGCACGTCTCCTTCAGCGTGCAGCACGTGGAGCGCGTGGCCATCGAGCTACGCCACCACCTCGGCATCGAGCGCGTGATGTTCGCCACCGACTTCCCCCACATCGAGTCGGACTGGCCCAACACCCGCCCCTTCGCCGAACGCCTCTTCGCCGACGTCCCTTCGGACGAGGCGTACAAGATCGCCGCCGGCAACATGCTCAGCTTCTTCAAGCTCCAGGACACCCCGATGGGCCGCGCCGTCCGGGCCAAGGCGAACTGAGGTGTATCGAACTTGAGACATTGACCACGCCCGGGCCGCCGGGCACCATCGCCACGTGGAGCCCCGGCCCAGCGTGGTCGTCCTCGCCGGTCCCAACGGTGCCGGCAAGAGCACCGTGGCGCCCATGCTGCTTCGCGAAGCGCGCCTCGACATGCGGCAGTTCGTCAACGCCGACGAGATCGCGCGCGAGCTGTCGCCTTCGGATCCTGCCAGCGTTGCCGTCCCAGCGGGCCGCAAGATGTTGTCCCGTCTCCACGAGCTCGCACGCCAGCGGCAATCCTTCGCCTTCGAGACGACCCTCGCCAGCCGCCACTTCTCCGGCTGGCTCGAAGGACTTCTCGAAGCCGGCTATTCCCTCCACATCCTGTTCCTGTGGTTGTCGAGTCCCCAGCTCGCTCGTGCGAGGGTTGAGAGCCGCGTGATCAGGGGAGGCCACGATGTCCCCGAAGACATCGTGCGCCGTCGCTACACACGCGGCTTGCGCAATTTCTTCGATCTATATCAGCGCTTGGCCACGACGTGGCAGATGTACGATAGCTCTGTCGGGAATACGCCGATGTTGATTGCCATGGGGAGCGGACAGACGGTTACGCATGTGAGCAATTCGACTACGTGGGCGGACATCCAGCGAGGTGCTCATGGCATCGAATGACGAACCGAGCCGCATCGACCAAGTCTTTGCGGATCCGCGGTGGGTCGAGGAAGCGCTGACCGCGGCGGCGGCGGACGCCATTGACCAGCACCGACGGGCGGGGGTGCCGCTCGTAGTCGTCCGGGATGGCCGTATCGATCACGTCCCTGCCGATCGTCTTGCTCCCGATGTCGACACGTTGTTACGGGACGCTGAC
>DATHGT010000333.1:0-17826 GCA_035317605.1 Candidatus Acidiferrum sp.
ACGCCGACCGCCGGCATGCTGCTGCTCGTTCCGCCGGACGCGCCGGGGCGCCGCGTGGAGCACGTGTGGGACACGCTCGGGATGCGCGCCACCCGCAGCGATTCCATGGTCCTCGAAGACTGCTTCGTGTCCGACGACGCGCTGCTGTTCCGATCCGACGACATCGTCCCGTTCCGCCGCGACGGCGCGAACTGGTTCTGGGGATCGTACACGCCGGTGTATCTGGGGATCGGCGTCGCCGCCTATCACACGATCATGGACGTCGTGAAGGGACGCACCCCGCCGGGATTCTCCCAGCCGCTCGCGTACCACCCGGACGTGCGGCGGCACGTCGGCGAGATGAGCGTCGATCTCGAGGCCGCGCGGCTGCTGACCCTGCACTCGGCGTGGCTCAGCGACACCGAGGGCCCGACGCCGGCCACGCTGGCCGCGCTCTATCGCGCCAAGTACTTCGTCGGCGAGGCGGTGACTCGCGTGACCCGCACCGCGATGACGCTCGGCGGCGCCCACGCGCTGTTCAAGACCTCACCGCTCGAGCGCTACTTCCGCGACGGCGCGGTCGCGCCCGTGCAGTTCCCCCCGCGCGATTTCTGCCTGAGCAACCTCGGCATGCTCGAGCTGGGCCTCGATCCTCGCGACGTGCTGCCCCCGATGAAGACCGACCGCCCGGAGGGCGGCCCGGTCGTTCGCTGATCGCCGCGTTTACGCGTCGCGCGCGGTGGCCAGCGACGAGGGCAGGGCGGCCAGGACGTCGACCAGGCACCGGCGGATGCGGGCGATGTTCTCGACGGCTTTCTCGGGGATCTCGCCGCGCGTGATCTGGGCGATGAACTCCTCGCGACTCGTCGTGATCAAGAGCGAGGCGTTGATCTCGAGCTGGAGCGCGTGGACGCGCCGCTCGGCGGGCTGGCCGAAGGTGGCCACGATGTTGCCGCCGGCGTAGCCGCTGACGTTCTGGTGCACCTCGAAGCGGTGCCGCCCGAATACGTCGGCCACGGCCTGCGTGAGCTCGGGCGCGCACGTGGTCCCGTGGCGGGTGCCGATGATCACCTGGTGGTCGCCCATGCGGCGGGGGCTGCCGGTGTGGCCGTCGAGGAGGATCGCGTGGCCGTGGGCGTCGCGGGTCTTCGCGAGCAGCCCGTCGAGCGTCGCGTAGTACGGGTCGTAGTGCGCCGCGAGCCGGGCTTCGAGGTCGGCGGGCGCCAGCGCGCGCGTGAAGATCGACACCTCGCGCATGGTGTGCGTGCGCACGACCCCGCGCCGCGAGCGCACGGCGCCGTCGCAGTGCTCGAAGTCGTCGCGGCGACGGTTGACGTCCACGAACATGCGCGAGAACGGCGTGGCCAGCACGGTCGCCCCGTGCTCGTGCAGGTCGCCGTAGAGATCGCCCACGAACGTGTCGGCGAACCCGTAGCAGAACGTCTCGAACCGCGGCTCGCAGTAGTCGTCCGGCGTGATGTGGGGCAGCGGCTGCGTCCCGTAGTGCGGAACGCTCACCACCACCGGCGTGCGCGTGCCTGTCGCGGGCCGCCTGACGATGGGAAAGGCTTCGGTCACGACGAAGGGCTCACCTCGACGATCTTACCTCCGCGCAGGCCCACCGCGGGTCCCCTCGCCGGCGCTTCGGTGTACGAGACCAGGAACCGCGCGTAGTCACGCCACGCCGGTTCGTCAGCGAACGCGCAGTCGCCGATCATCTGGCCGAGCGCGAGGAGATGCGCCCGCCGCTGCTCGCTCTGCCTTCGGTTGAACAGCTCGACGTCGGCCTCGCTCTCGAGCGACCCGACCAGCATCGCCTCGGACGCGGCGGCCGCGATGCCTTGCGACGAGAGCGGGTCTCGCGCCAGCGCCGCGTCACCGATGCGAAACGGTCCCTCCGCGCCGGTGGGCGCCGACGTCGCCCACTGCACCGAGGCCGTCGCGGCACGCCCCTCGGCGAACGACGCCAGCGGGGGCAGATCGTCGATCATGAAGCCGCGGCCAAGCGAGCGGAGCCGCGCGGCCAGCTCCGCCGGCTCCCCCTCGACCGCCTCTCCACGCCCGACGAACCCGACCACAACGGTTTCCGACGTGCCGATGCGATAGACGTAGCCGTCAGGGAGCGCGGCGAGCGCGAAGGCCGGCCCGCGATCGTTGCCGTCACATCGCGCCCACAGCGTTCGCGCCCCCCACGGGCGCGGCAGGCGCGTCACCGAGTCTGCGGTGACGGCCGCGCGTCCGGTGGCGTCGATCAGCCGGCCCGCGCGCCAGCCGTCGCCCCAGAAGATGCCGTCGGCCCGCATCCAGTCCTTCGACACGAACGCGGTCACGCGCGGATGTCGCGCGGCCTGGGCGAACAACCGCCCTTCGAGTCGGGGCCGCTCGAGGTGGGCGGCCGGGCGCAGCCACCGAATCTGCGGCTCTCCATGTGACCACGCGATCCATCGCCGGTCGTGCAGCCGGTCCACCCCGAGCGCGCCCGGCGCGACGCCCAGCTCCACCAGCAGCGCCACCACGGACGCGGGGACCGCGTCGACCCGCGGCGGATCATCGTCGCGGGGCAGACGGTCGGCCACCAGGGCGACGTCGCGGTCCGCGGCCATCCGCAGGGCCGCGATCAGTGCCGCCGGTCCCGCGCCGAGGACCGCGACGTCGAACCACCGGCCGGCCCCGCCGGTCACTGCGGCGGATCGATGGCCGCGAACCGCGGGTCGGGGGGGAAGTCGAACGTCACGACGAAGCCTGCCTGGGCGACCGTCTCGCAGGCGGCGAGCAGCGGGCCGATCATGGCGTTGCGCGCCGCGTTCACGTCCGGCGCTCCCGAGACCGTGGTCTGACTGTAGCCCTTGTGCAGGCTGTCGAGCACGGCCCGGTACCGGATCTGCAGATCGTCGTGCGCGAGGTTGCCGGCCGGCGGCCGCGCGAGGTCGACCGCGCGGAGATACCGGACCTCCTCGTGGGGGCGCAGCCATTCCTGGATGGCCTTGAACACCTTCTGGTGATCCTCGCCCTCCGTCATGATCCGGCGGATCGCTTCCTCCGACCGCGCGTTCCCCATCAGCTCGAGCGTGGCCAGGATCCGATTGTAGAGCCCGTCGACGGCCAGGTTCGGTCCCTCGATCTCGATGAAGACCTTGAGCCTCTCCCGGGTGAGCGCCGACGGCGGCAACGCCAGCGGGGGATCGTTCGCCTTGAGGCCGGGAACGCGCGTGGCGACGCGCAGCGGGGGATCGAAGGGGGGCGCCGGGGCCAGGGCGGCCAGCACGTCGCGGACGCCGCGGATGTGACGCATCTCGCTGACCGCGATGCGCATGATCTCGTACTGCGCCGCGGCGATGTCGTCGGCGAGCGCGCCGGTCACGCTCTCAGGATCGCGAAGCGAAAACGCCGCGGCCAGGTAGGCCTGCATCACCGCGATCTCCACCCCGGCGGCGTAGCGGAGCTGCCGCTCCAGATCGGCGGGGGGAAACGGCGTGGTGATCGTCCGCGGCTTCTGCCGGTAGGGTCCGGTGTGCTCACGGTCCTCCAGGACGAAGTTGAGCTTCTGCCAATCGCGATTGATCTCGTGATGCGCCATCTGCGCCTCGGGACCGTCCGCCGTCGCCGGCGCGGGCGGCTGACCCGGTGTCCGGTCGCGCCGCTCCCAGTCCACGCGCAGGTCCCAGCGGATGTCGGCGGTGTTGGCGGGCGGATCGGGCGGCAGCGCGATGTCCGGGTGATTGGAGGCCCAGTAGAAGCACGCGCAGTCGCGGAAGTCGTGGGTCCAGGGGCTGCAGAGCGATTGCGTCAGCTCCCCGGGCAGGAACATGTCGGCCAGGGCGCCGTTGTCGTCGAGGTAGCGCGCCCGCCGGCCCCGCAGGGTGACCGGCGCCACGCCGGCGCGACGGACCTCGATGGTCACCGCGGTGTCCTCGGTGAGGGTGCGGATCGCCGTCCACGCGTCGGTCGGCCCGCGCTCAGGACCGAAGGAGTCGACGGAGAGCGGCAGCGAGAGCGTCCGGGTCCCGAAGGGGCCGAACGTACCTTCGATGACCCGCACCATCCACGCGGCGTTCGTCGTGGTCGGGGTCTCGGGCATGTTGTCGCCGAGGGTGCGATACGCTGCCGCCGTCGCCGCGTCCAGGGCGCCGGAGGCCTCGGCGGCATCGATCCCGGCCTTGTCGACGGACACCACGCGCAACTCGTCCAGGTCCTCCAGCACGTCGACTTCCAGGAACGGAAAGAAGCGGCGTTCCAGGTTGCGCAGATCGCACTCGAGCCCGGGGAAGCAGTTGCCGACGCCGGACTCCAATCGCGTCGACACCGAATTTCCAGGGACGAGGCGCGGTGGGCGGCGCGGATCGGCGGCGCGGCGCTGAGCCGCGACGTTGCGGGCCAACAGCTTGACCGTGCTCATGGGGAGACCTCCCGTGTGTGGATCGCCGCCGACCCCGCGCCGCGGTCTTCGGCCTCCCAGTAGTCGGGATGCCGGTCCGCCAGCTCGCAGTAGGCGGCCAGGCAGAAGTCGAGCCAGCCGCGGATGAAGCCGCAGGACGAATCCGTGCGAGCGGTCGCCTCCTGGTGGCAGCCGCCCGAACAGAGGTACCGGGCCCAGCAGGTCCCGCACGCCGCCTGGGCGTGGACGTGCCGGTCGGTCAGGAAGCGGGCGCGTCGCGCCTCGTCGAGCCCGCGACTGTCGCCGAGCTCGTAGGTGGGCGACCCGATCGCGCGATGACAGGCGTACCACGTGCCGCTGGAGGACACCGAAAAGTAACCGGCGCCGGCGCCGCACGGATAGGGCGCACTGGCCCCGCGGTGCAGTTGCTTGAGGGCCACGGCCAGGTTCGTCAGCCGGATGGGTCCGCCGTCGAGCGCCCGCCGAAGCTCGCGACGCGCCAGGCCGGTGAGGGCGTCGAGATACTCCGGCCAGTCGGATCCGCGCAGCGGCCCTTCGGCGTCGCCGCCGGTACGCAGCGGGCTGAACCCGACCTCGGGGAAGCCGAGGGCGCGGATCGAATCGAAGCGATCGGTGAGATCGAGCCGATGCCGCGTGACCGTGGCCCGAGCGGACAACCGCGCCTGTCCGGGCGCCTCCAGGAGCGCGCGAGTGCGGGCCCGCAGCAGCGCGAAACTGTCCCCGCCCGAGGCCGCCGGGCGCTGGGCGTTCTGGAGGTCGGCGCCCCCGTCGATGCTGACGGTCACCGCGAACGGGTGGGACCGCAGCAGGTCGACGTCCTGGGCGCGAAGCAGGGTGCCGTTGGTCGTCACCGAGAACCGCACGTCGAGGCCCCGGGATCGCGCGGCGTCCGCCGCGTACTGCACGGCCTGGTGGATCAGGCTCCGGTTGACGAACGGCTCGCCCCCGAGAAACCCGACGGTGATCGGCGCGCTCGGATCGGCGACGGCCAGCAGCCGATCGATGGCCGCGCGCGCGACGGCCCAGGACATCGGCTCCGGCTGGAGACCGCCGAACCCGCCGCGGCCGGCGTAGCAATACGAGCACGACAGATTGCAGCTCGCGCTCACGTTCAGCGAGAGGCTCTGCGGCTCCGGCATGGCCACCGCTTCGAGCGGCGCTTCTCCCTCGGTCGAGCGCCCCAGCGCCTCGGCGAGCCCTTCGGCCTGGGGCGACGGGGAGTCGAACACCGCGGCGGCTTCCGGCGGCAGATCGAAGATGCGACTGTGGCGGACGATCAGCACGTGCTCCCCGGCCGGGGACCGGAACCGATGGAAGGCCGGGGCGGCGGGCCCCGCCGGCAGATACGCCAACGTGCGGATCATGCTCGGGGCCGACGGCCCAGGCGCGCTAGGGTGGCCTCGCGTCGCCGCGCCGCGAACGTCGGCAGGGGCCGGGCGGCGGGGGCCGCGTCGCCGACCGCGGGGGTCGCCGACGCTTCGACCTCGCCCACCCACTCCATGAGCAGCGCGTATTGCCACGCGCTCAGCGTCAACGGGTTGTAGTTCGAGTTGCGCATGAACGGGGGCATGCGCATCGTCTGCGCCTCCGAGCGGTCCTCGACGGCCTCGAGCTCGAACGGACCGCGGATGAGCCGACGCAGACGTCCGGCGTGGTCGCGGACGAAGACCGTGAGGGCGTCGATGTCGGAGAGATCGCGGTGCCGCTCGCGAGCGCGCTCGCTCAACGGCAGCGGCCGCTCGGCGTCGGCGCGCTTCACCGGTTCCAGCTCCCGGTTGCGCAGTTGGTCACGCGCCCCCATGGCCCGCCTGTCGTCGCGCAGGCGGTCGCCCGGGATGCCCGGCGGCGGCGTCAGGAGAGCGGGCGGCAGCATGGCCCCCCATTCGAGGCGGTACCGGTCGACGTTGAACAGGGCCGCGGTCTCGAAGATGCGCTCGAACAAATCTTCGACCCACGCCTCGCGCTCCACGGGCTTCAGCTCGGCGTTCCGCTTCACCGCATCGCCGGCGCGGTCGCCGAGCTCGTCGGCCACCGAGAGGAACGGCCGCCGGTCGGGCGCGAAGTCGGGCGGCGCCACGAACACGGTGGCGTGCGCGGCCAGCGGCGGCCGACCAGCGAGCGAGAGGACGACCTCGATGCGCGCGTCGCAGGTGTCGTCCACCACGCCGAGCGAGCTCCCTTGGCGCTCGTCGATGGTGTCGTCCGGCGTGACCACGCGGAGAGGCGCCCGCCGCGCGTCGCGGGGCGACCCGAGCCAGCCCGCGTTCCCGCGCAAGAAGTCGTGGGTGCCCGCCTGGACGGCCGGTGGCGTGGTCCGGGCGGCGGCGGGCGGGCCGTAGAATTCGCCGCGGGCTGGGGTGAACCGGAAACGGATCACGTCCAGGCGGATCGCGTCGCTCCACGCCGTGGGCGCGGCCGGCTGGGCCGCCGGCCGAAGCACCTGAACTGAACCCAAGGGTATTGACCGGCCCGGCGGGATCATTCGCCGGGACGCGGGAACGGCGGGCGGGCTGGGGCTGACCCCGCGCAACGGCACGGGCGTGTGACGGTCACCGGGAATGCTCACCGCGGGGAAGGTGCCGAACGCGAGCCGCCCGTTGTCGGCCCGGCGTGCCGCCTTGCGGTTCCGGGCGTCGATGCGCAGCCCGAGGGCGCGTTCCGTCACCCCGTTGGCCTGCAAGAGGTCGATCGTCAGCGGCGCTTCCTCCCAGGCGGCCGGCGGGTCCGCCGGCCGCTCGGAGACCATCGCCCACACCTCGAAGAACGGACAGACCGGCCGGATCTGCTCGCCGTCCCTGAATCTGATCTCTTCGGGCATGATCGGTTCGACGCGGCCGTCCGGCAGCACGTTGAGCGACCACGCCGGCGCGACGACGGTCTCACCCTCGGTGCGAGGGTTCTCCGATTGCTGCCAGTCGTAGGCGTCCTGCGGGGCCGGACTGCTACCGAGGCGAGCCACGGCGATGGGTGGGTCGACGAAGATCGACTGGATGAACGTTTTCTGGGCCATGGCTCCTCCCGGCGCGGGCCAATCGGTGCGAATGGCGACGGCGCCATGACCTATTACACAGGTGTCGGTCCGGAGTCAACGGGCACCTGAGGAGGGATCAGCCGGCGGCGCGGGTCAGATGACCGGGGACTTGCTGCCGTCGACGACGAGGGCGGCGCCGTTGACGTAGCTCGCGCGGTCGGAGACGAGGAAGCACACGACGTCGCCGATGTCGTCGGGCACGCCGACCCGTCCCGAGGGAATCGTCTTGACGAGGTCGGCCAGCACCGCGTCCGGCGTCGTCCCCTGGGCGGCCGCCGTGGCCACGAGCAATCGGTCGGCGCGGGCCGTCTGGATGCGGCCGGGGGCCACGCTGTTGACGCGGATGCCCAGCGGGCCCAGCTCCATCGATAGTTCCTTGCTGAACATCCGCAGCGCGGCGTTGCAGGCGCTGCCCGGGGTGTGGAAGGGGATGGCCTGCTGGGTGGTGCCGGTGATGTTGACGATGGTGCCGCCGCCGCGCCTGATCATGTGCGGGACGACGGCCCGCGCGCAGCGCACGTAGCCCAGGAGCTTGCCGTCGATGGCGTCGGTCCAGGCGTCGTCGGGGAGGTCCACGAACGGACCGAAGCCCGACGCGCCCGCGTTGTTGACGAGGATGTCCACGCCGCCGAGGCGTCCGGCCGCCTCGGCGACGAAGCCCTGACAGCCGGCCAGGGTCCGGAGATCGGCCGGGATCGGCACGATCTCCATCCCCGTGACCTTGGTGATTTCCGCGGCGGTGGCCTTCAGCGTGGCCTCGGTGCGCGCGCAGATCGCCACGCGCACCCCTTCTTCCGCCAGCTTCCACGCGACGGCGGCCCCGATGCCCTCGCTCGCTCCGGTCACGAGCGCGGTCTTGCCCCGGAGTCCCAGCTCCATCGCGTCGTCTCCTCGAATCGCCCTAGATCGTTTTGACCAGTTCGGCCGGCCACGCGCGCGCGTCGACGCGCTCGTGCCACTCCTTGATCTTGCCGTCCGGCCCGATCACCACGCCCACGCGCTGCGCGCCCTTGGCCGGGTCGGGGTTGGCCCCGTACGCGGTGCCGATCGTGCGGTCGGTGTCGCAGATCAGCGGGAAGTTGAACGAAAACTTGTCGGCGAACTTCTTGTTGTCCTCCTGGCTGTCGAAGGACGCGCCGAGGATCACGGCGTTCTTCCGGTCGTACTCGGATTTGAGGTCGCGGAACCCGCTCCCCTCGGCCGTTCAGCCAGGGGTGTCGGCCTTGGGGTAGAACCAGACCACGACGGTCTTGCCCTTGTAGTCGGCGAGCTTGACGGTCTTGCCCTCGTGGTCGCGGCCCGTGAAGTCGGGCGCCTTGTCACCGGGATTGAGCATGCATTCCTCCTTCGCGTGTGTCCTCATCGTGATGCTACGGCCACCGATCGCGCGTCGCAAGGGGCAGCGCGCTACGGTACACTCCGCGGAATGAACGACAGATCTCCGCACGCCTACGTCATCCAGGGACGGGGCCAGCGCGATTACGCCGATTGCGTGGCCGTGCTGGCCAGGGTCCCCGCGCGAACGACCGTGCTGCCGTTCATCGGCGACGAGGACCAGCTGATCAGCCAAACTCGCGACGCCGATGCGCTCGTCACGTCAGCCTCGCCGATCACCCGCGGGGTCATGAGCGCGCTCGAGGGGCTCAAGACGGTGGTGCGCACCGGCGTCGGCTACGACGTCATCGACGTGCCCGCGGCCACCGAGCTGGGCGTGATCGTGGTGAACATCCCCGACATCTGGGTGCGCGAGGTGGCCAACCACGCGCTGGGTCTGCTGCTGGCCTGGAACCGCAAGATCATCACGCTCGACCGGCACGTGCACGCCGGCACGTGGACCTCCGGTGTCCCCGGCGGCGCGGGCTCGCTGCACGGCGAGACGGTCGGCATCGTGGGGCTCGGCAACATCGGCAGCGCGTTCGCTCGACGGATCGCCGCGTTCGAGACCAAGGTCATCGCGTGCGATCCCTACGTGGACGACGCGCACTTCGCCAGGCTCGGCGCCGAGCGCGTCTCACTCGACGCGCTGGCCGAGCGCTCCGACTACGTCTCGGTCCACACGCTGCTGAACGACGAGACGCGTCACCTGATCGGCGAGGCGTTCTTCCGTCGCACGAAGCCGACCGCCATTCTCATCAACACCTCCCGTGGTCCCGTGGTCGACGAGCGGGCGCTGATGCGCGCGCTGCAGGAGAAACGTCTGGCCGGCGCCGCCCTCGACGTGTGGGAGCAGGAGCCGGTCGCCGCCGACAACCCGCTGCTCAAGATGGACAATGTGATCGCGACCCCGCACGCCGCTTACTTCTCGACGCCCGCGGTGGCCCAGGTGCCGCGACGCTGCGGGGAAGAGATCGCGCGCGTACTCACGGGCCAGCGTCCGCTCAACGTGGTCAACCCGGAGATCTACGCGCCGAGTGCGGTCCGCCGCGCCCGGTGACGAAGGAGCCCGCTGAATCGCCGCGCGGGGCGGCGGGGCCTGTCACCGGGGTCGCCCCATCGGCGAGGCTGCGTCACCCGCTCACCTGAATCGCAGTGCTTCGCACTGCGCACAGGATGAGGGGGTCCCACTTCGCCTCGCCGATGGGGCGACCCCGGTGCCACCCGCCGGTCGGCGTTTGGCGTCAGGAAGGATTCGAGCTAGTGCGGGAGGCCCAGCACGATCTGGGTGTTGTGGTGGAGGATCTTGTCGGCGTCCTCGCGCGGGATCCCGCAGTCGTAGACGTAGTGGAAGGTCTGCTTGTACGTTTCCCACGCCATCAGGACCGGGTAGTCGCTGCCGGCCACGATCCGGTCGGCGCCGAAGCCCATCCACGCGCAGTGAAGCGCGGCCGGCGAGCCGTGACCGACCGTGTCGTAGTAGAAGCGCCGCGCGGTCACGCTGAAGGGTTCGGGCAGGTTGGGGTGCGTGCGCGGGCCTTGGTTGTCGAGGCGCTGCAGCTGCATCGAGAGCATCCCGCCGAGATGCGGGATCACGTACTTGATGTCGGGGAAGCGCGAGGGCATGCGGCGCGCGATCAGGTGGAGCGCGATCATGGTGTCTTCCAGCGAGGCCCCGACGACCACCGTGTACCCGTAGTCGTTGAGGAGCGGTGAGCAGATGCCGTTCTGGATCGGGTGATAGTTGAGCACGGTCCGGCGCCGGTTCATCTCGGCGTAGAGCGGCTCGAACTCGGCTTCCGCCGTGGACCGATCGAAGCACGAGCACGTCATCGACACCCCGAGCATGCCGAGCTGATCGAGCCCGCGCTCCATCTCGCGCAGTGACGCGTCGATGTGGGGCAGCGGCAGCGACACGACGGCGGAGAATTTCCCCGGATGCTTGGCGGCCAGCTCGGCGTACGTGTCGTTGATCAGCCGCGCGGCGGCGACGGCGTCCGCTTCCTTCTCGGCGTAGGGCGGGCTGGCGGCAGGCGACAGCACCTGCATCTGCACGCCGGCGTCGGCCATCCGCTCGAGCCTGACCTGAATGTCGTTCGGGTCGGGCCCGCCCATGGGCCGTGCTGTCAGCGGACGCGCGGCCTCCGGCAAGCTCTTGCCGCCGATGCGCATCAGCTGGTCGATGTACGCCTTGGGAAAGTAATGAGCGTGGATGTCGACGATCATCGGATCCTCCCGGCGAAAACGCCTCAGAGATACTAATCCAAACCGCTCGGCCGTCACCGACAAAGCGTTGTGTTACGCTTCGCGCCGGGCGCTCGCCCCATTGGAGGATGACCATGCGGCCGAACAAGATGAAGCAGATCTGGCGTGACGGGAAGTGCGTGACGATGGGCTGGCTCTCCCTCTCCCACGGGTTCACGGCGGAGATCATGGCGCGCCAGGGGTTCGACGCGCTGGTGGTCGACATGCAGCACGGCCTCACCGACATGAACGATGTGTGGCCCATGCTCCAGGCGATCTCCCAGACCGACACGATGCCGGTCGTGCGGGTGCCGTGGAACGACCCGGCCACGATCATGAAGGTCCTCGACTTCGGTGCGTACGGCGTGCTGGTGCCGCTGATCAACACCGCCGAGGACGCGGCCAAGGCCGTGGCCGCCTGCCGCTATCCTCCGGTGGGCATGCGCTCGTCGGGACCGGTGCGCGCCGTGCATTACGGCGGCGCCGACTACGTGGCCAACGCCAACAACGAGATCGTGCTGATGGGCATGATCGAGACCAAGCAAGGGCTCGAGAACCTCGACGCGATCTGCGCCACGCCCGGCCTCGACGCCGTGTACATCGGGCCGGCCGATCTGTCGTTCGCCCTCGGCATGGCGCCGCGCGCCGACAACCCCGATCCGCTCCACATGGCCACCTGCGACAAGATCCGCGACGCCGCCCACAAGCACGGGATCAAGGCCTGCATGCACTGCGCGAGCGCCAGCTTCGCGGCGGCGTCGATCAAGCGCGGATTCGACCTGGTCATGCTCACGTCAGACCTGGCCTCGATGATCGCCGGCGTCCGCCGCCAGCTCGACGACCTCAAGGCCGCGACCGCGTGAGTCGGGTGATACACTCGGCGACATGACCTTCGATTACGGCAAGTACTTCGGCGAGATCACGCTGGCCCACGACCTCCTGACCACGCCGGAGGAGCGGTCGTGGCTGCTCAAGCCGCCGCGCGACGGCGAGCGCCACGACGTCGTGCTCTACCTCGGTTGCAACGTCCTGCGCACCTCGCACATGGTGCAGACCGTCACCGCGATCTTCGATCGGCTGGGGGTCGACTACGTCGCCGCCGGCGGCGCGACGTACTGCTGCGGTATCCAGCACCATCGCCGCGGGCAGGAGGCCTCGGGCGAGAAGTACGGCAACCACACGATCGAGCTGCTCGCCAAGATGGCGCCGCGCGAGGTCGTCATGTGGTGCCCGTCGTGCATTCATTTCTATGATGAAGTCCTGCACGCGGACCTGCCGTTCCCCAAGCGCCACACCACGGAGTTCCTGGCCGAGCGCGTGGAGCGCGGCGAGTTCACGTTCACCCAGCGGGTCGAGGCGACGGTCGCGCTGCACTCGCATCGCCTCGACGAGGCGCGCCGGCGCGAGGGGCTCGCGTGCCGGCGGCTTCTGGAGGCAATCCCGGGGATCAAGATCGTGGAGTTCGAGGCGGACTCGCGCTTCGGCCGGTCGTGCTCGCCGACGCTACCGGGAGAGATGGGCGTCGATGCGTGGAAGCAGATGGTCCACGCCGACATCGACCGCGCGCTGGAGGCCGGGGCCACCCACATCGCCGGCATCTATCACGGCTGCCATCGCGAGCTGTGCCGGTTCGAGGCCGAGCGGCCGATCGTGTTCGAGCACTACCTGACCCTGTTCGGCCGCGCGCTGGGCATCGAGTTCGAGGACACCTACAAGAAGTACATGGGGTGGGGCGACCCCGAGCGCATCCTCGCCGATGCCACGCCCTGCATGGCCGCCAACGGCGTCGATCTCGAGAAGGCGCGCGGCCTCGTCATCAAGACGTTCGCCTCCAAAGCCTGAGGAGCGAGGACCATGAGCACGATCGCGCCGGCCGCGCCGTCCGTCGCCGCCGCAGAGCACGACGTCCCGATCCCGTACATCCAGCGCACACGTGACTACTACCAGCTGCTCGGCTTCGCGCCCTACCGCTGGGCCCACTTCGCCGACGTGCCGTTCACGCCGCTGGGGACGCCGCTCGATCGAGCGCGGGTCGCGCTGATCACCACCGCGGCGCCGTTTCAGCCCGGCGTGGGCGACCAGGGGCCGGGCGCGCCGTATAACGCGGCCGCCAAGTTCTACCAGGTCTATTCGATCGCCACCGAGAGCGAGCCCGATCTCAGGATCTCGCACATCGGTTACGACCGCCTGCACACGCACGCCAAGGACATCAACTCGTACTTCCCGCTGGCGCGCCTGAAGGAAGCGACGGCGGGGGGACGGATCGGTGAGTTGACCCCGCGCGTGCAGGGTGCGCCGACCAATCGCAGCCAGCGCGTGACCGTCGAGTCCGACGCCCCCGAGCTGCTGAGCCGCGTCCGCGAGGACGGCGCGGATGCGGCGGTGCTCGTGCCCACCTGACCGGTGTGCCATCAGACCGTGAGTCTGCTCGCCCGGCACCTGGAAGCGAACGGAATTCCCACCGTGATCATGGGCTGCGCCAAGGACATCGTCGAGCATTGCGGGGTCCCGCGGTTTGCGTTCAGCGACTTCCCGCTCGGCAACTCGGCGGGCCGGCCCTTCGACGTCGAATCGCAGGCGCGGACGCTGGAGCTGGCGCTGCGCGTGCTCGAGACCGCGCCGGGACCGCGCACCACCGTGCAGTCGCCGCAGTGCTGGAACGACGACGCGAAGTGGAAGCTCGACTACCTCGACCTCACCAAGCTGACCCCGGAGAAGCTCGAGGAGCGCCGCAAGGAGTTCGACGTGGTCAAGAGCGTGGCCAAGGCCAAGCGCGAGGACGGCCGCGCGTGAGCAAGCCGTTCGCGGGCATCCGCATCCTCGACTTCACCCGCTATCTCGCCGGCCCCTACGGGACGTACCAGCTCGGGCTGCTCGGCGCCGACGTGATCAAGATCGAGTCGCGCGAGGGCGACGACACCCGCGGCCAGCTCGCCGACCGCACGTGGGCCGAGCGCAAGATGGCGCCGTCGTTCCTGGCCGTCAACGGCAACAAGCGCAGCCTCACGCTCGACCTGCGCAAGCCCGACGCCATCGCGATCGTCAAGAAGCTGGTCGTCGGCGCCGACGTGGTGTGGGAGAACTTCCGCGGCGGCGTGATGGATCGGCTCGGCCTCGGCTACGAGGCGCTGTCCGCGATCAACCCGCGCCTGATCTACTGCGGCGTCTCCGGCTTCGGACGCAACGGTCCGGAGGCGACGACGGCCGCGTTCGACGGCAAGCTCCAGGCGATGTCGGGGATCATGTCGATCACCGGCACCGCCGAGGCCGGACCCACGCGCGCGGGCTTCGCGATCTGCGACACCATCGGCGGCGTGACCGCGGCCTTCGCGGTGGCCAGCGCGCTCTACCAGCGCACGCACACCGGCCGCGGCCAGCTCGTGGACGTCGCGATGCTCGACGCCGCGCTGGCGTTCCTGCCCGGCCCGGTGTCCGAGTACACGGTCGCCGGCATCGAGGCCAAGCAGATCGGCAACGGCTCGGTGAGCCGCAAGCCGACGGCCGCGCGCTTCCAGGCCAAGGGCGGCTTCCTCGTGCTGGCGGTGCTCACCGAGAAGCAGTTCGTCGGCCTGATGAAGGCGCTCGGCCGCGCCGACGCGCTCGCCGACCCACGCTTCAAGGACTGGCCCGCCCGCACCGCCAACGAGCCCGCCCTGCGCGAGATCATCGAGGTGGCGCTGGCCAGCGACGATCCCAAGACGTGGGAGGAGCGGCTGACCGCCGCCGACGTGCCGTGCGGCTCGATCTGGAAGATCCACGAGATCGTCGAGCACCCGCAGCTCAAGCACCGCGACGTGCTCCAGACCATCGACTCGCGCTACGGCCCGATGCGTCTGGTCGGCGCCGGCTTCCGCTACGAACACGGCAGCCCCAGCATCGATCGCGAGCCCCCGCTCATCGGCGAGCACACCGACGAGGTGTTGAAGGAAGCCGGCTACAGCGCCGAGGAGATCGAGCGCTTCCACCGCGACCAGGTGGTGTGACCAGGCCTCTAACGGGGCACTCCGAGCCGGAGACTGTTCGCAATCCCGTCATGCGTGCGCTCGGTACCCCGTCCCACCGCTTGTAGGTATTCTCATTGACTTGGGGCTTTCGTATCGGTTAACTCTCGAACCGAACAATGGCAAGGAAGACCCTCGTTGCTCTGGCGACCGCCTGGGGACCGAAGCAGGGCGGCATCAACAGCTTCAACTACGATTTCGTCAAGGCGCTGGGTGTCGCTTTCCACGACGCGGTCGCCGTGTACTGCGTGGTACCGAACCCCACCGACGATGAGATCCGGGACGCGCGCAACGCCTTCGTGACCCTGGTCCGGCTCCAGAACCCGCCACAGAGCGAAGCTCTCGAATCCGTGCACGCCGCAGAGATCGTCCGCTGCCTAAGCGGTGTCGTCGACGCGGACACCGTTTGGGTCGGGCACGACCTCTTCACCGGTGAGGCGGCGGTTGAGGCGGCCGCCCAGACCCATTCGCAGGCTGCCGTCATCAACCATATGTCGTATCTTGCCTACAAGGCTTTTCAGTCGGGAGCTCAGCACGCCCGAGACAAATCCGAGAGACAGCGAGCGGTCTTCACGCGCGCCAAATGGCTGTTTGGGGTTGGCCCGCTGCTTCGCGATGATCTGAGTGATCTCGTGCGTGGAAGCAGCCCTTACGTGATCGTGCCTGGCCTGCCTGACCTCGAGCCGATAGAGCCGCCAAAACGCTGGACCGTGGTGCTCTTCGGCCGCCTCAATCCCGAGACCGATCGGATCAAGCAAGGGCGCCTCGGAGTCGCGGCGTTCGCACGTGCCTGCCGCGATGCTTTGAACCAAGCTGGCCTTCCGGAAATCCTGCGTAACGCCCGCCTCAAGCTCTTTGGGGTCGACGCGACTGATGAAACAGAACTCAGAGCGTTCGCGGCAGAGCAGGCGGATGCGGTGCTGGACATCCATCCGCTGCCCTTTGAGACCGACCGCGCGATTCTCTTGAGGGAACTTGCAGAGGCGAGCGTGGCCCTGATGCCCTCGTGGCACGAGGGATTCGGGCTGGTGGGGTGGGAAGCCATCGGGGCTCGAGTGCCGCTTGTCTTAAGCACCAACAGCGGTCTCTATCGGTTTCTCGAAGAATCCCTGGCGGGAGCCGGTACCGGATGCGTAAAGGGGGTTCACATTCGCGGTAGCGAAGACCCGACGGCGCCGTATCAGGAACGCGATGTGATCGCGATCGCCGACGCCTTGAAGGATCTCGCGTCCAATCGCGATCGTGCCGCACGGAACGCAGCCAAGCTCAGGGAATTGCTCTCAGAATTCACATGGGCTCGCTGTGCACGACAATTCGTCCGAGACATCGGGTGGGAGCTCGAGCAGGACACCTCGCCCGAGCCGACTGCCATCGTACCTGAAGGCGCGATATCTCTGCCGGTCGCTGCCCAACCTGAACCTGAACTTATCACGCTTCCTTCCCCCACCTGGCGCCCTGGTCATGGCTACGCCGACAGCCTGCTCCTGCGGGCGGAGGAAGCGTGCGTGCCATTCGACCCCGGCAGAGCGGGATTGGTGACCGATCTACTGTCCTGGGCGCGAGATCCAGACGGCTTCCCGCTGATGGTCCGGCTGCACATCGGCCCTGGTGGCATTGGCAAAACCCGTCTACTGCTGGAGGTGTGCCGGCAGCTCGGGCCTGGCTGGCGGGTGGGCTTCCTGGTCACGGATTGCCCTGTGCGGGACATTCCCAAGCGGCTGACGTTGCTGTTGCGCGAGAACCAGCAGATTTTGATCGTCGTAGACTACGCGGAAACACGCCGCGCAGAAGTTGCCGCGCTGGTGGAGGCTGCGTTTGGGTCGCCGGATCGGCGTGTTCGTATCGTGCTCCTCGCACGAGACGCCGGGGAATGGTGGGATCGGCTTGCGACAGACTACCCGAACTGCGAGCGAATCTTCGCCGGTACAGCGAGTTCTGGTCCTTACCCGCTTCCGCCGCTCCACGGAGAAGCGGCTGATCGGGACGGTGCCTACGTCGTGGCGCTGGAGGCATTTGCCACCCGCCTGGACATTTCCAACGTGACGGCCCACGCTCAGGCGCGACCCGACCTTTCGGCGGACCACTTTGGCTCCCCGCTCTACGTCCAGATGGCGGCGCTGCTCGCCTTGCGTGGTGAGCGGAGCGCCACCGCAAGCGGACTGACGGATGGCCTGCTACGACACGAGGAACGGTACTGGAGTCGCGTGGCCGCCGCCAACGGCATCGCCGATGCCGGTCGGATCGCCGCCCACCTGCTCGCTCTCGCCACGTTGTCGGGGGGCATTCGAACCGCACGGGAGGCACGGGACCTCTACGCCGCTACCGGTGGACCCGCTTGCGAGAACGCGGCTCTGCAGACTTTGTTTCGCATTCTGTGTGGACTTTACCCAGGGCCGCAGGGGCTTCGGCCGCTTCGCCCCGATGTGCTCGGTGAGAGGCTTGTCGCGCGGGTGCTGGCCCTCGCGGGTGATTCGCGTGAAGCCATCTTCAGTACCCTTCTTGGATCCAAGTCGAGCGAGCCCGTGCGTCGCCAGACGCTCACGGTGGTGACACGTCTCGCGCGACAATCGCCCGAGACTCGCCCGACCCTTGTGGAGGCGGTACGGACCCACTTCGTCCCTTGCGTCGGTTGCATCATCGAGGTCTCGCTGGAAACAGGGCAGCCCATGCCTGAAGTGGCCGCGGCCGCTTTCGAAGACCTCCCCACACCACGGAAGTCACAGGCTTCCGGGTTGCTCCAAGAACGCATTCCGCAACCTACCGTGAAGCTTGCGGAGCTCGCGCTCCGTCTCGCGCAATTT
>DATHGT010000334.1:0-17137 GCA_035317605.1 Candidatus Acidiferrum sp.
TGCGGGAAAGGCTCTTCGCGACCACGCTGCCGGCAAGACCACCCGTCTCTGACCCCGCCTGGTGTGGTTCTGGATCGGGGCCATGACTACGACCGGCTGCTTGGCTAACGGACCGTCGACCCGACGGCCATTCTCTCTGCCGGCGGACGGGGCTCGCTACGACGGCCGCTAAAATCTCGCTCTAGGAGAGCATCGATGGGCTATCTGAGAGTCGGAATCATGAGCGCTGCGGTTCTGCTTGCCGTCTTCACGGCGACTCTTCCTTCGACGGCGCAGCAGCAGTCGCAGCAGGCGGTGACGCTGGCGTTTGCCACGCTCGATACGGGAAGTGCTTGGTATGTGTATGGGGCGACGATGGCAGAGTTGTTGAGGAAGGCTCTGCCGCCCGGGTCGAACATCGACGTGAAGCCGCGGTCGGGTGGGGTGGGGAATCCGCGGCTCGTGGCCAAGAATGAGACGCCGCTGGGGTTTGGGTTTACGGTCACCAATCGGTGGGCGTATGAGGGGAAGGAGGCGTACGACGCCAAGCTCGACAACCTGCGGGGGTTGGTCGGGGGGCTCGATACGTACTACCTGGTGGCGATCGCGTCGAAGAAGCTGCCGGTCGCATCGATCAAGGAGATCAAGGACAAGAAGGTTCCGGTCAAGATGTTCACGCAGCCCGTGGGGTCGCTCGGGGAGTTCGCGGGACGGCAGCTGCTGCGCTCGGCGGGCGTTTCGTATGCCGACATCAAGTCGTGGGGCGGGTCGACGCAGCACGTCGGCTACAACGTGATCGTGGACGCGTTTCGCGACGGACGCGCCGATATCCTGTTCGCGGTGGTCACGCCCAAGCATCCGTCGGTCAGCGAGATCGTGACGTCCGTGGACGTGAAGTTCATCGGGCTCGATCCCGCGACCATCACCGCGCTGGGACCGCTCGGCTACAACCCCGCGACCATGCCCGCCGACACGTTCAAGGGGCAGACCGAGCCGGTGAAGACCGTCGGCTTTCCGACCGTGCTGATCACCAACAAGGATCTTCCCGAGCCGATCGCCTACACGGTGGCCAAGACCGTCGTCGAGAACAAGGACGCGCTGGTGCGCGGTCACGCCGGGCTCGTGGAGTTCGATCCCCGGACGGCCTGGCAGCCCGAGAAGGTCGGCATACCCCTGCATCCGGGCGCGGAGCGGCTCTACCGCGAGAAAGGCTGGATGAAATAGCCGCGTCGACAATCTTCCTCGGAGGCCGCATCCTCACCCTCGATCCCCGCCGCCCGTCGGCGACGGCCCTCGCGGTCGGCGGCGGCCGCGTGCTCGCGGTCGGTGGGCTCCGTGACGTGAAGCCGTGGCGAGACCGTCACACCCGGATCGTGGAACTCAACGGCTGGACCGTCGTTCCCGGCCTCGTCGACACGCACGCCCACATGGACCGCGAAGGGCTCAAATACCTGTCCCCCTCGCTCGCGCGCTGTCGGTCCATCGCCGACGTGCAGGCGCTGATCCGCGCGCAGGTGGCGCGCCGTCCGCCGGGCGAATGGATCGTTACAATGCCGCTCGGAGCGCCGCCGTTCTACCTGGACCAGGCCGGCAGCCTTCGGGAGGAGCGCTGGCCGACGCGCGCCGATCTCGATGCGGCGGCGCCGCGCCATCCCGTCTACATCCGCGGCATCTGGGGATACTGGAATCGCCCACCCGTATACTCGGTCGCCAACAGCGCGGCGCTCGCGCGGGCCGGCGTCGACCGCCACACGGTGGCCCCGAGCGGCGTGGAGATCCTCAAGGACGGGTCCGGTGAGCCCACGGGCGTGTTCGTCGAGCACAACCTGATCCAGGTTCTCGAGTTCACGCTCATGCGCGCCGCTCCGCGCTTCACGCCCGAGCAACGCCTCCGCGCGCTGCGCGACTCCCAGCGTCGCTACGCCTCGCGAGGCGTGACCGCGATCTACGAGGGCCACGGGATCGCGCCCGAGGTCCTCGGGGTCTACCGCGAGAGCCACGCGCGGGGCGAGCTTCGCCTGCGCTGCACGCTGACGCTGAGCCCGACGTGGCACGCGGAGGAGGCGCCACGTGCGCTCGCCGATGTGACGGCGTGGGCCGGCGGGCGCGGCCTCGGCGACGATCGCCTGCGCGTTGCCGGCCTGTGTCTGGCCTTCGGCGGCGATCCCGAGGTCGCGCGCATCCTGCACGAGAGCCAGCCCTACACGGGCTGGGCCGGGTTCGTCGAGAGCGCCAATACGCCCGCGCAGTACGCCGAGCAGGCGCGGCTGGCGGCGCGGCTGGGGCTGCGCGTGAACACGCTGGTGACGCGCTGTCTGCCCGAGGTGCTCGACGCGTGGGAAGTGGTGGCGGCGAAGACGCCGATCCGCGATCTGCGCTGGACGCTGGTGCACCTCCACGTCGCCACGCCGGCCCAGCTCGCGCGCATCAAGCGTCTCGGCGCCATGGCCACGACGAACCCCATCAGCTATCTCTGGCGCTCCGGCGCCACCGAGGCGGCCAAGCTCGGCGATCAGGTGAACGACATGATTCCCCACGCGAGCCTGGCCAGACATCGCATCCCGTTCGGTCTCGCCACCGACAACAAGCCGGCGAACCCGTGGCTCGCCTTCGCCGCCGCGGTGGAGCGCCGCGACATGGCCTCGGGCAAGGTGCTCGGCGCACGCGAGCGCCTCTCCCGTCGACAAGCGCTGCGCGCGCTCACCGTCGGCGGCGCCTGGCTCACGGGCTCGGAAGGTGATCGGGGAGTCCTGGTACCGGGATACGCCGCCGACCTCGCGGTCCTCGATCGCGACCCGCTCAGCGCGCCGATCGACGAGCTCACCGACTTCACGGCCAGGCTGACGATGGTCGGCGGCGAGATCGTCCACGAGGCCGATGCCTAGACTCGCCTCGCCGCGCGCGTGGCTCGCCGCCGTGTGGTCGCTGTTCCAGCTCTACACGGCGCAGGCCGGGCTCTACGATCTCCTCATCCAGCTCCCGGTGCACGTGGCGTTCGCGGTGGCGCTGGGCTTCCTCACGCCGCCCACTCCCGATTCGCCTGAAGCCGCGGAGCGTCTGCGATCGGTCGGGCTGTCGCCCTGGCGGCGCGGGCTCGACGGATCCGGCGCGCTGCTCGCCCTGACGTGCGCCCTCTACTACATCGTCAACAACGAGCGGCTGGCCAGCCGGATGGCCATGGTGGACGACCCGCGGACGCTCGACGTGGCGGTCGGCGTGCTCTTCACGCTGCTGCTGCTCGAAGCCTCGCGTCGTCACATCGGCAACGCGCTGGTGATCCTGGCCGTGGCGTTCATCGCCTACGCGTTCGTCGGCCCGTGGCTGCCCGGCTTCCTCTCTCACGGCGGCGAAGCGTTCCTGAAGGTCGTGGACCATCAAACGCTGACCACCGGCGGGATCTTCGGCATCCCCGCGCTGGTCTCGGCCACGTTCATCTACCTCTTCGTGATGTTCGGCGCCGTGATGTCGCACGGCGGACTGCTGCGCCTGTTCACCGACTCGGCGCTGGCCGTCGCCGGGTCCACCCGCGGCGGGGCGGGGAAGGTCGCGGTGATCACGAGCGGGCTCTTCGGGATGGTCAACGGCAGCGCCATCGCCAACGCGGTGACCACCGGCGCGTTCACGATTCCTCTGATGATGCGCGCCGGCTATCGCCCGGCCTTCGCGGCGGGCGTGGAGGCGACGGCGTCGATGGGTGGTCAACTGATTCCGCCGGTCATGGGCGCGGCGGCGTTCATCATGGCCGAGACGCTCGGGGTGCCGTACTCGACGGTGGCGATCGCGGCGGCCATCCCCGGCGTGCTCTACTTCGTGGCCGTCGGCGTGATGGTCCACTTCGAGGCCGCGCGCCAGGGATTGCCGGTGCTGCCGCGCTCCGAGCTGCCCCGGCTGGTCCCGGTGCTGCGCCACGGCTTCCACCTGTTGATGGGCCCCGCCGTGCTCGTCTACTTCCTGATCGAGGGACGCTCGCCGCTGTTCGCCGGGTTCTGGGCGCTGGTGGCCGCCGTGCTGATGAGCCAGCTCCGCCGCGACACGCGCATCGGTGTCCGCCAGGCCGTGTCGGTGCTCGTCGACAGCGCGCAGAGCGCGATGCCGGTGGCGCTGGCGTGCGCGACGGTGGGGATCGTGGTCGGCGTGGTGTCGGCGACAGGTCTCGGGCTCAAGCTGGCCAGCGGGATCGTCGGCATCGCGGGCGGCAATCTGCTGCTGACGTTGATCCTCACCATGATCGCCGCGCTCGTGCTCGGCACGGGCTTGCCGACCTCGGCGACCTACATCATCACCTCGATCATGGCCGCGCCCGCGCTCGTGCAGCTCGGGCTGCCGAAGATCGTCGCCCACATGTTCGTCTTCTACTTCGGGATCCTCGCCGATCTGACACCGCCGACCGCGATCTCGACCTACGCGACGTCCTCGCTGGCCGGGGCCGACGTCTGGCGCACGCAGTGGATCGCGATGATGCTGGCGCTGTCGGGCTTCATCATCCCGTTCAGCTTCGCCTACGATCCCGCGCTCATGATGATCGGCGCCGGCGTCGGCCACATCGTGCTGCGGACGATCGCTTCCACGGTGGGGATCGTGATGCTGGGCGCCGGATTGATCGGCTACTTCGTGGCCCCGCTCCGCCCCTGGGAGCGGGCGGTCATGCTCGCCGGCTCGCTGCTGCTGATCTTCCCGGGCGTCGTGTCCGACGTGCTCGGTGTCGCCTGCCTGATCGCGGTCTTCGCGGCCCAGCGGCTGCGCCGCTAGTCAGCTCGCGCTCGCGTCTCCGCGTCGATCTTGCGCTGCAGGAACCAGCAGAACCAGCCCTGGTACTTTTCCCGCAGCTCCGGCTTCATCCAGTCCTTGCCGGTGATGATTCCGCGACAGGTTCTCCGGCCGCAGCGACACCGCATCTCGTAATCGAGGTCATCCGTGGTGGCCCAGTCGTGGGTCAGCTCCTCGCCGGCCTCGATCTCGCGCATGGTCACGAACACGATCTGGCCCTGCAGCGCGATGTTGGGCTCGCACGAATGGTTCGTGTAGAGCATGCTGCCCTCGCGCTCCTCCGGCCGCTCGGGCGCGATGAAGAAGTCGTCGGAGATCTGGATCTCCGCGGACCCCAGCTCGGGCTCCACGGCCACCCACTGCTGCCGGGTGAGGATGCGGCCGCCCTTGATGGCCACGATCTCTCCCGCCGCGATGGCCTGCTTCGCGAACAGACCGGTGCCGTGGATCGGGCTTCGCCGCGGCTCCGTCTTCGGCGAGAGATAGGTCAGGTTCGTCACGTCTTGGCCAGCCGCGTGATGACGTTGGCGAGCAGGGTGAGGCCGACGTCGCCCGCGAGCGTCATGATCGACTCCGGGTGGAACTGCACGGCGGCCAGCGGCAGCGTCCGGTGCTCGATCGCCATCACCACGCCGTCCTCGGTCTCGGCCGTCACCGCGAGGTCGGGCGGGAGCTTCTCGCGGAGCGCGTAGAGCGAGTGATACCGCCCGGCCGTGAATTCCTGAGGGAGCCCCTCGAACAATCGCCCGCCGAGCACGCGGATGAGCGAGGCCTTGCCGTGGACGGGCGGACTCAGTACGCCGAGCGCGCCGCCGAAGTGCTCGACCATGCCTTGCAGTCCGAGGCACACCCCGAAGGTCGGGATGCCACGCCGCACCAGCGCGTCGATGGTGCCGGAGACGTCGAAATCGCCCGGGGTGCCGGGACCGGGGGAGAGCACGGCCAGGTGCGGCTTCACGTCGTCGTACGCCTCGGCCGGGAAGCCGCTGCGCAGGGTGATCACCTCGGCCCCGGTCTGGCGCAGATAGTTCGCCAGCGTGTGGACGAACGAATCCTGGTGATCGATGAGCAGCACGCGCCGCCCCGCCCCCGTGCGCGGCGCCGTCGCCGGCGCCCGGCGCTCCTCGGCCGCGGAATGACGGATCGCGTCGAGGAAGGCCGACGCCTTCAGCTCGGTCTCCGCCTCTTCGGCCTCGGGTTCGGAGTCGTAGAGCAGGGTGGCTCCCGCGCGCACCTCGGCCACCCCGTTCTTCACACGGATCGTGCGGAGCGTGAGACCGGTGTTGAGGTTGCCGTTGAAGCCGATCGTGCCGACGGCGCCGCCGTACCACGCGCGCGACGAGCGCTCGTGGTCCTCGATGAACTGCATCGCCCACGTCTTGGGCGCGCCGGTGACGGTCACCGCCCACGCATGCGCGAGAAACGCGTCGAGGGCGTCGAACTCGGGACGGAGCCGGCCCTCCACGTGATCGACGGTGTGGATGAGGCGCGAGTACATCTCGATCTGGCGGCGGCCGATCACCCGCACGCTGCCGGGGACGCAGATGCGCGACTTGTCGTTGCGGTCGACGTCGGTGCACATGGTCAGCTCGGACTCGTCCTTGGGGGACGTCAGCAACGCGACGATCTGGGCAGCGTCACCGATGGGGTCGCGCCCGCGCGCGATCGTGCCCGAGATCGGGCAGGTCTCCACGCGGTCGTCGTCGACCCGCACGTACATCTCGGGCGACGCGCCCACGAGATACTCCGACTCGCCGAGATTCATCAGGAACCCGTAGGGCGCGGGGTTGCGCGTGCGCAGGGTCATGAACAGCTCGGACGGCAGCCGGGGCGAGGCCTCGAAGAACACCTGGCCGGGGACGACTTCGAAGAGATCGCCGCGCTCGAACGATTTGCGGGCGACGCGAACCATCTCGGCGTACTCCCCGCGCTCGTGATCGCAGGCGCGCGCCGTCTTCGTGGCCGCGGCGTACGGTGCGGTGGGGCCGACGCGCGGCAGGTCGACTGTCGAGCGGCCGCCGACCTCGAAGTCGTAGCGCCGGCGCGTGGCGATTTCACGCTGGTGATCCACGATGATCAGCTCATCCGGCAGGTAGAGGATCAGGTCGCGCTGGTCCGCCGGGCGTGGCAGGCGCACGCGAATGGGCTCGAACTGAAACGCGAGGTCGTAGCCGAAGGCGCCGTAGAGGCCGAGGTTCGGCTCGTCGGGATGCCGGAACAGACCGACCAGCGCGCGGACCAGCGAGAACACAGAGGGCTGGCGGCTGCGCTCCTCCTCGACGAAGCGTCCCACCGGCGCACGCACGGCGCCCTCCACGGCCGCTTCCGCTTCGGTGACGGTCTCGACGGCCTCGGCGGCGCGGAGCGCGGTGGCGATCGGCGGCAGCAGCACGCGCCCGCGCTCGTTCAGCGCGTCGACGCGGAAGCCGCGCCCGCGTGTGACCAGCACGAGCGGAGGATCGACGAACCCCATGTCCCAGCGCGTGTAGCGCCCGGGATATTCGTAGCTGGACGCCAGCAGCACACCCCGATGGGTGTCCAGCGCGTGGACGACAGGCTCGATCGCGTTGACGACGGGGATGCCCTCGACGGTCCGCCGCACGCGGATGCCCCCTGCGGTCTCGTAGCTCGTGGCGCTCATGATTCCGGCCTCCTCGGTTCGAGGAACCGGCCCACTCGGGCGGCTGACACACGAAAGCCGCCCGGGTGGGCGGCTCCTTCGTCTCTCTAGGTTCTGCGCTGGACCGTGCGCGAGTGGGACGAAGCCGCCCTCAAAGGGACGGCCACCACCACATCCAGCGCGCGATCGACGTGTTCATCGCGGAGAATCTTCCCAGCCCCACCCCGTCCTGTCAAGAGGCTTCATTCATCTGTCGACGTGATCGCCTCAGGCTTCAACGGTGACGACGTGTGCCTGGATCTTGCCGTCGACCGGTCCACGCCCGAACCGCTGGGCGATGACTTCGGCCGCCGCGTCCGTGGCTTCGTCGACCCGCGCGGGGGCGCGCGCCTCGATCTCGTTCCGCAAGGGGGTGCCCTGGCAGTAGGCGAGCGCGGGCACGCGTGCGGAGTCGGCCCGACTGCGAGCCGCCACCGTGACGATGCGAGGTGCCGCGGTGAACCCGCCCCCCGCGAGGTCACGCGAGATGGTCGGATGGTCGTGATATCCGTGCGGGGTGCGAGCCAGGAAGCGCGGCGGGTCCGCGGGGAACAGGTGCGCGAGCGTCGCCGTCACGCCCTCGGCGAATTCGTTGTCTTCGATCCGATCCCAGACACTGAAGATGAACAGCCCGCCTGGCCTGAGCACGCGACGCGCCTCTGAAAACGCCCGCGACTTGTCGGGGAAGAACATGACGCCGAACTGGCAGGCGACGGCGTCGAACGTCCCGTCCGGGAAGGGCAGCTGCATCGCGTCGGCCTGACGCCATTCCACGGGGCGGCTGGTCCCGATCGCGGAGGCGAGTTCCAGCATCGTCTGATTCAGGTCCGTGGCCACGATGGACACACGTTCGGGAAGCGTGACGGCCAGGCGACGAGTCACCACGCCCGTGCCGGCGGCGATCTCGAGCACGCGCGTGACCGATCGCGACGCGAGCCGGGTCGCCAGGTCCGCCGCGTACGGCTCGAAGATCAGCGGCACCAGATACTTCTCGTAGAGCTGCGGGATCGAGCCGCCGAACACCTTGTCGCTCTCGGAGCCGTTCGGCATGGGCGGAGTATAGACCCGCGGCGCTGTGGGATGATCGGGCCGGGAGGACTCTCACCATGGAGATCGGGGTTCATCTGCCGAACCAGGGACCGCTGGCCACGCGCGACGCGGTGGTCACGTTCGCGCGCGAGGCCGAGCAGCGCGAGGTGGCGTCGCTGTGGATCAGCGACCACGTGATCTTTCCGCGCACGGCCACCGGCAGCTATCCGGGCGGGCGCTTTCCGCATCCGCCGGACAAGGCCTATCTCGAGCCCGTCGTCGTCCTCACCGTCGCGGCGGCCGTGACCGACAAGGCGCGGCTCGGCTCGTCGGTGTTCATCCTCGGGCATCGTCATCCGGTGGTGATGGCGAAGATGCTGGCGAGCATCGATGCGCTCTCGGGCGGCCGCTTGATCTGCGGCGTCGGGGTCGGCTGGTGGAAGGAAGAGCTGGAGATCCTCGGCGTACCCTTTCACGCCCGCGGCCGTCAGGCCGACGAGGCGATCCGCGCGTTCAAGGCGCTGTGGACGATGGACAACCCCGCCTTCGAGGGCGAGTTCTTCAAGTTCCGCGACATCGGCTTCGCCCCCAAGCCCGTGCAGAAGCCCCACCCACCGATCTGGGTGGGCGGCGACAGCCCCGGCGCGTTCCGCCGCGTGGTCACGCTCGGCGACGGCTGGCACGCGACCTCCAAGACCCCGGCGCAGTTCAAAGAAGCGCTCGTCCGCCTGCGTGCCGCCGCCGACGCCGCGGGCCGGCGTTTCGAAACGATCGAGCTATCCCTCCGCTTCGGCCTGACCGACGCGATGCTCGTTCAGGGCACGCAAGCCGTCGTCGATCAACTCGCCGAGTTCAAGCGCCTCGGCCTCTCCCACATCGTCCTGGAATTCCGCCGCGACGACCTGAAGCAGATGATCGAGATCCTCGACGTCGTGACCGGAAAGATCCGCCCGGCCGTCGCTAGCGCGTAGTCGCCAACGAGATCACTGTTTCCGAGCGCCGGCGTTGCGCGGGCCAGAAGCAGCGAGAACAGCACGGTCTTCCATCACGGCGCGTCCGGTCGTCCATCGTCTCGCGGCAATGTATCATCGCTCTCCGTGCCCGGAACGCGGGCGGGGGCGTGGCCCCGGGAGGACAGCATGGGCTTCATGGACCTGCGGCAGTGGATGCAGGTGCTCGACAAAGAGGGCGAGCTGCGGCGGATCACGGCCGAGGTCGACTGGGACCGCGAGGTCGGCGCCCTCGCCCGGCGCG
Source organism: Candidatus Acidiferrum sp. (assembly GCA_035317605.1). GTDB lineage: Bacteria > Methylomirabilota > Methylomirabilia > Rokubacteriales > CSP1-6 > DATHGT01. Next base: position 9,689 of record DATHGT010000334.1, read on the forward strand.
TGCTCGAGAAGAAAGGGCCGGCGCTGCTGTTCGAGAACGTCAAGGGTTACCAGCGCGGCCCCTGCACCAAGCTCATGACCGGCGGGCTCGGCGACAGCCGGCGCCTGGCTCTGGCCCTTGGCTTTCCCAAGGACGTCTCGAACCGCGAGATGGTCCAGCACGCGATGAAGAAGAACCGCGAGACCATCGCCCCGGTGATCGTGCGCACGGGGCCGGTGAAAGAGAACATCGTCCGCGGTGCCGACGTGGACCAGACGATCTTCCCGGTGCCGAAGTGGAACTACCGGGAAGGTGGCCGCTACATCCACACGTTCTCGAGCATCGTCACCCGCGATCCGGAGACGCGGGTCATGAACGTGGGGATCTATCGCGGGATGATCGGGCGCAAGGACACCTGCCCGATGCTGCTGATCAAGGGCGGGCAGCACTGGGGCCAGCACTTCGTGAAGTACGCGGCCCGCAAGGAGCCGATGCCGGTGGCGTGCGTGATCGGCTGGGATCCGATCGTGTCGTTCCTGGCCGGCTCACCGATTCCCACCGGCGTGTGCGAGTGGGACGTGGCGGGGGGCTACCGCGGCGAGCCGGCCGAGCTGGTCCGCTGCGAGACCGTCGATCTGGAAGTGCCGGCGACCGCGGAGATCGTGCTCGAGGGATTCATCAGCGACGATCCGTCGACCTACGAGCTGGAAGGGCCGTTCGGCGAGTACACCGGCTACGTGTCGGACATTCCCACGCCGCGGCCCACCATGAAGGTCACCTGCATCACCTATCGCAACGATCCGATCTTTCGCGGCTGCCTGGAGGGCACGCTGCCCGGCTCCTACAGCGAGAACAGCGTGATGTCAGGGGTGCAGCGCGCGGGCATCGCCTGGAACATCCTGACCCAGGCCGGCATCCCCGGCGTGCGCGAGGTGTTCGTGCCGCCCATCACCAACGGCGTGAACATCATCGTGCAGATCACCAAGCACTATCAGGGGCAGCCCAAGCAGATCGCCGCCGCCCTCTGGGGCAACAGCGCCGCCCAGTACCGCTACAAGCACGTCACCGTGGTGGAGGACGATATCGATCCGTCGTCCTACGAGCAGGTCGACTGGGCCTTCGCCCACCGGGTGAACGCGGGGGAGGGCGGGATCGTGATGTTCCCGGGGATCTTCGGGTCACCCATCGATCCCAGCACTCCGCTGGAGCAGCGCGACGTGGCCCAGCTCGGCACCGGCCTCTGGACCCGCGTGCTCATCGACGCCACCCGCAACTGGAGATTTCCGAAGCGCGCCGAATGGGACGGAGAGCGCTTCCCGCCCACCGTGCGCCCCGCCCCCGAGGACGAGGCCCGCGTGCGCGAGCGTTGGAACGAGTACGGCCTGGGCGATGTGTGACCGACATGGGGGGCTCCGGGCGCCCTCGGTACCGGGAGAGGTTCCTAGACGGCTCAGGCCTTTCCGGTCAGACGTTCGAGCGCCTTGGTGGAGTAGATCACGAGCGAGCAGCCGACGGGGAAGAGCACCTCGTTGATGCCCCGCGCGACGAGCGCCGGCGTGGCCAGCGGCGACATGAGGAACAGCGTGAGACCGCCGAACACGACGCCGATCACGAGCCCGGTGACCACGTAAGAGGCCAACTTTCCCCCGAAGCGCTTGCCGACCCAGGTGAGGCCGTGTCCCAATCCGCCGTACTGGACGCCCTTGAGAATGGCCAGCACCGCCGCCGAGGGATGCGCCGTCCCGCCGAGCGCGACCCCCAGCGCTTGAGCGACGCCCTGGTGCAGGGCACGGGCGACCACGAAGCCGATGGGGCCCGCCACCAGACCGAACAGGCCGGCGATCGGCGGCGCGTTCTTGGCGGCCGCCGTCCCGATCCCCAGGCCGAGGCACACGATGGTGGACCACGCGACCTTCTGCACGGTATCGGCGAGCACGGCACGCACTCCCGGCCGGCTGCCGAAGCAGAGCGCCGCGGCCAGGATCAACACTTCCATCACGAGCCCCAGCAGGACCGAGGCCCACGCGATTCGCACGAGCACCTTGGCATTCATCGCGATGCGGTTCACCTCCGTCGAGGTTCTCCGCGGTGAGCGGAGGGACGCCGCACGGCGCGGGCGCCGGCGCTCATGTATCACGAATCGGTCGGAGCGAGCAAACGAGACGCGAGGGTGAAAACGGGCTACGCGGGCGCGGGAGCGGCGACGGCCGAGCGCAGGAGGAAGGCGAGCGGGATCGTGATCAGCACGACCACGCTGACCACGACCAGGGCGACGGCCGGCCCCACGGCGTCGCTGACCAGCCCGAAGATCGACGGGGACAGCGCGGAGGCGCCGACGCTGAGCGTGTAGTACAGAGCGTACGCGCGGGCGCGGCGCTCGGGGAGCACGAGGTCGGCGACGGTGCCGTACAGCACCGACGACGTTCCGTTGAGCGCGACGCCGAGCAGTGGCAGCACGGCGAGGGCGAGCGACAGCGGCGAGACCACCACGGCGAGGATGGCCAGCGTGGTGGCCGCTTCGGTCAGCACGACCGTGCGGATCACCCCGACCCGATCGGCGATGAGACCGCACACGAACTTGCCGGTGGCGCCGCCCACGAACACCAGCGACAGCGCCAGGCCCACGCCGGCCACGCTCGAGCCCTTGGCGATCAGCACGAAGCCCATGAACGTGAGGAAGCCGGTGCGGGTGGCGTTGTCGATCATGCCGATGGCCGAGAGCGCGCTGAAGCCGCGGCCGTCGCGGATTCCCCAGCCCGCGCCGCCGTTCGCCCCATGGCGGTTGGCCGGCTCGGCGGCGCCGAGGGCGAGACGGCGCAGCACGATCGCGATCGCCACGGCGGCGCCGAGGCCGAGCACGCCGTACGTCGCGCCGGCGGCGCGCCAGCCGATCAGCGCGGCGAGCAGGCCGATGGCCGCGGCCACCGCGGCCTTGCCCACGTCGCCCGAGAAGTTGTAGGTCCCCAGCGCGGCCCGCCGCCCGCCTTCCTCGTAGGCCTTCGACACCAGCGACGACGAGAGCGGGTGCTGGACGCCCGAGGCCATCCCCGCCGCCAGGAGCAGCGCCAGCAGCGAGACGAATCCCGTGGCCCACCCCGCGGCGATGAACCCGAGCGCGGTCACCGCGGTGCCCGCGGCGAGCAGCCCGCGCTCGCCCCAGCGCTCGGCGAGGAAGCCGGCGGGAATCTGGAACGCGGACATCCCGCCCGTGTACGCGGTGCGGATCAGTCCGACCTGCGCGAAGGTCAGCCCGAACTCGTTGGCCCACACGGGCAGGAACACGTAGAGGATCTCGGAGAACCCGTCGTGCAGGAAGTGGATGACCGCGGCGGCTCCGAGCGCGGTGCGGGGACGAGGGCTCACGGCCCGATCATCCGCTAGCGGTCGTGGGCATTCAAGTAGAATGGCCGCACACGGAGGCGCCCCATGCCCATTGCCATTGCCCGCGTCTACACGCGCACCGGTGACCGCGGCGACACCGGCCTCGTCGGCGGCACGCGCGTGCCCAAGGACTCGCCGCGCATCCGGGCCTACGGCACCATCGACGAGCTGAACGCGGCGGTGGGACTGGTGCGCACCTTCAACGAGGAGCGGCTGGCCGAGGGTGAGCACCATCGGTGGCTCGACGAGGCGCTCCGTCGCATCCAGAACGAGCTGTTCGACCTCGGCAGCGAGCTGGCCACGCCGCCCGAGGCCGAGTACGCGGGCATGTTCAAGGTCGGGGCCGAGCAGGTGGACGCCCTGGAGCGGCTCATGGACCACTGCCAGAAGGATCTGGCCCCGCTCAAGTCGTTCACGCTGCCGGGGGGCGGGCGCATCAACGCGTTCATGCACCTGGCCCGCACGGTGTGCCGGCGGGCCGAGCGCGAGCTGCTCGCCGCCTCCCGCGTGGAGCCCCTCGGCGAGTGGCCGCTCAAGTACGTCAACCGGCTCAGCGACGTGTTCTTCGTGCTCGGCCGCTGGGTGGCCAAGCACATGGGCGAGAAGGAATACCTGTGGGAGCGCGGCCTGGAGAGCCATCGCCGCCCGCGCCCCCGCCGGGCGTGAGGGGGCCATGGAATATCTCCTGGTCAAGTTCGAGACCTCGCGACGGGTGCGGATCAACGACAACCCGTTCGGCTTCACCAACACGGTGATCCAGATCGAGGCGGGGACGCACACGGTCAAGCTGGAGGCGCCGCCGGATTTCTCGCCGCTCGCCCAGACGGTGCTGATCGAAAACACCTCGCCGCTCGCGCCCCTGACCGTGACCTTTCATCGGTTGCCCGCGTCGGCCATTCCTCCCGCCCCGGGCACCCGCAAGTGATCGCGCGCGCGCTCGCCCTCGTCGTCCTGACCCTCGCCGCCCTGGGCTGCGCCCACTATCCCGTCAACGCCAAGCTCGATCGGTACCAGCCGGAGGTGGGTTATCGGTTCCCCGCGTTACGGCCCGACGACCCCGCCGACCAGCTCTTCGTGTGCCTCAGCTTTTCCGGCGGCGGCACGCGGGCGGCCGCCCTCGCCTACGGGGTGATGGCGGAGCTGAAGCGCACCGAGGTCACCTGGAACGGCACGAAGATCAGACTGCTCGACGAAGTGGACTGTATCTCTTCGGTGTCGGGCGGCTCGTTCACGTCCGCCTACTACGGTCTGTTCGGCGAAGACCTCTTCAAGGATTTCTACGATCGCTTCCTGATCCGCGACATCCAGGGCGATCTGCTCGCGAAGGCCGTGGTGAGCCTTCCCAAGCTGGCCTCGCCATACTGGAGCCGGATCGACGTCGCCGGCGCGCTGTACGACGAGACCGTCTTCGCGCGGAAGACCTACCAGGCGCTGGTCGAGTCGCGCCGCCGCCCCTTCGTGATCCTCAACGCCACCGACATGGTCACCGGCGAGCACTTCGAGTTCACGCAGAACCAGTTCGACTTCCTCGGCTCCGATCTCACCCCGTACAAGGTCGGCCGCGCCGTGGCCGCCTCCTCCGCGTTTCCGTTCCTGCTCACCCCGCTCACCCTCGTCAACCACGCGCCCCTCAGCGGGGACGGGTGGCCGCGGCTCGAGTACACGAACGCGCTCGAGGACTTCTATGCCGATCCCCGGCGCTGGCTGTGGGCGGATCACCAGCGGACGTATCTCGACGGCACCCGCCCGTACATCCATCTGATGGACGGCGGACTCTCCGACAACATCGGCCTGCGCTCGATCGAGCGGGCCTACCGAGCCAGCGACGGGTTCATCGCCCAGCGGATCAACAACGGGTCCACGCGGCGGTTCGTGGCGATCGTGGTGAACGCGGGCACCCAGGGTGCGGACACGCTGAGCGCGAGCGGCTCCGCGCCCGGCCTCCTCGCGATGGCCATGGCGACGGCGGACATCGCCATGGAGAACTACAGCTTCGACACCGTCGAGCTGATGCGGTCTCAGCTTCGCGAGCGCATCCAGGCCGAGCTGGACCTGGCGGCCTGCCAGGCCGCGCTCGCCACCCACTGTCCCGCCGCGCCGAAGCTGCCAGCGTTTCCCGTGGTGCTGCGCACCTGCGTGGTCGAGGTGGCCTTCGAGGCGATCAAAGACCCGGCCCGGCGGGAATACTTCCTCCGCCTCGGGACCAACTTCTACCTGCCGAAGAAGGACGTCGACGCCCTGATCGAGGTTGGCGGCCAGCTCCTGCGCGACTCGCCCGGGTTCAAGAGCCTGCTCGACTCGCTCGGACGCGAAGCCGCCGGCACCCCGCTGGACAAGCTCGGCAACTGCAGCTGATACCGGCCGCTATCTAGCGCCACCCGCACCGCCAACGCAATCGCTGGCAGCGCGTTTGCGTACTCCATTCGACGTAACACCGATCCACTTCGAGGAGGCCGAATCATGGCAGAGGAGCGCCCGACGATCATGACAGGGATGTTCCGCGACCGGACGAGCGCGGAGCGAGCCTATGGATGCTTGACGAGTCGAGGGTACGGAAAGGACGACGTGAGCCTGCTCATGTCCGAGGAGACGCGGAACCGACACTTCCCGCGGGACGAAACCGCGCGGACCGAGCTCGGGACCAAGGCGGCCGAAGGGGCGGGCATCGGCGCCGTCACCGGCGGAGGCCTCGGCGCGCTGCTGGCCGGTCTCGCCGCGTCGGGCATCGCGGTGCCGGGACTGCCGATCATCGCCATGGGCGCGCTGGGGGCGGCCCTGATCGGCGGCGGCACGGGCGGCGCGATCGGCGCGCTCATCGGCGGGCTCATCGGCCACGGCATTCCGGAGGAGCGGGCCCGCCTGTACGAGCGCGGTGTCCGGGAGGGCGGCATCGTGATGGGCGTCACGCCCCGGTCGCGTCAGGACGCCGAGTACTTCGAGCGGGAATGGACGGCGTGCGGTGGCGAGCAGGTCTATTGTCCACCGGCGCGTGGCCGCGACGTCGCGGCCTAGCGATGAGCACAGCACTCACAGGGAGGAAAGAACCATGAAGCGAGTCGTGAGCACGTTGACGGGATTGTTATTTCTCGGTGCGGCGGCCGTGGCCTCGGCCCAGGCCCCCGCGGGCGACATGGCCCGCCACAGCATGGATGGCCAGGTGACGAAGGTCGACGCCAAGAAGGGCTGGATCGACGTCAAGACACCGGAAGGATCGATGAAGCTCCACTATCCTCCGTCCGCGCTGGCGAACGTGAAGAAAGGTGACTCGGTCACGGTCGAGCTCGGCATCAAGGACAACGGGCCGGCGCCGAGCCGTTCGGAGAAGAAGTAGCGCGCTACCCGGGCAGGACGGCCACCGCGGAGATCTCGATCAACGCGCCGGGACGCAACAACCCGGCGACGATCACGCCGGTGGCCGTCGGGTAGGGCGGCCGGAAGACCGCGCGGCGAACCTCCGCGGTGCCGCGATAGTTCTCCGTGGTGGTGACGTACTCGGTGGTCTCGACGACGTGCTCGAGACCACCGCCGGCGGCGGCGAGCAGCGCGGCGAACTTCTCGTAGATGTATCGGGTCTGGCCGACGATGTCGCCGGGAGCCACGAGCTGGCCGCTCTCGTCGGTGGCCGTCGTGCCCGAGATGAACAGCAGATTGCCCACGCGCAGCGCGGGAGAGAACGTGTAGCGCTCGGGCCACGTCGTGCCCGCGGCCGCGATCATCCGCCCGTTGGCCATGTCGTCAGTCCTTTCGCTCAGCGCTGGCGCAGCTGAAAGCGCTGGATCTTGCCGGTTTCGGTCTTGGGCAGCTCGCTCACGACTTCGACCTCGCGCGGATACTGGTGCTGGCCCACGCGCGTCTTCACGAGGTCGACGATCTCCCCGGTGAACGACGGCCCGGCCGCGAGGCCGGGACGCAGGACCACGAACGCCTTCACGATCTGGCCGCGCAACGCGTCGGGCTTGCCCACCACCGCCGCCTCGGCGACCGCCGGGTGCTCGAGGATCACGCTCTCGATCTCGAACGGGCCGATGCGGTAGCCCGCGCTCTTGATCACGTCGTCGGCCCGGCCCTCGAACCAGAAGTAGCCGTCCG
>DATHGT010000335.1:0-3835 GCA_035317605.1 Candidatus Acidiferrum sp.
CAGCACGTCGAGGGCGCCCCACGCCGTGTCGGCGAGGAATTCGCGGAGCGCGTTGGCTTCCATCGTGCCCCGACACGTGTGGGCCTCGGCCTGGGTGGGCGCGTCCCACACCAGCGGCGTCGCGTCGCCCGGCAGCAGCAGGTCCATCGACATGACTCGAATGCCGAGGATGCCGGCCGGCGGCTCGACCTCGGCGGCGCCCACCTGGAGCCGCGCGCCGCGCACGCCGAGAATCTTGGCCATGGACGGGCCGTTGAGATCGGCGTCGAGCACGGCCACCCGCCAGCCGTCGAGCGCGAACGCGCACGCCAGTCCGCCCGTGATCGTGGACTTGCCGACGCCCCCCTTGCCCGAGACCACCGCGACGATGAAGCGAACGGGATCGAGCCGCCGCCGGAGCCGGGCGAGCTGGGCGCCGACCTGGCCGGCGACGTCGGAGCCGCCGTCGCCCGCGATGTCGCGATAGCGCTTCACGGGATCGCCGTCTCCCGACGGATCGCCGCGCGCAGCACGAACGCGAGCGCGATCAACGTCACGACCAGGAACACGGCCGCGCCCCTCTGAAAGCTGATCGCTCCGCCCCACGGCGCCGCCACCGAGGCGCTGCCGCGCAACGCGATCTCGCCGACCTTGAAGGCGCGCAGGGCCAGCAGCAGGGCCACGATCCACGCGAACGTGCGCCGCGACACCACGCCGCCGAGCCACGACCACGGTCGAGCGAGCAGCCACGGGATCACCAGGAGCGGAATCAGACCGATGAGTCCCCAGCGCAGCATCGTGCGCGTGGTGGCGCCGCCCGTCGACCCGCCCATCACCCCGACCCCCTGCGCGATGAGGTAGAGCCCACCGACGAGATAGACGACGCCGTAGACGAAGTACGCGCGCGCCGCGGCGCGGTAGGACTCGGCCATCAGCCCTGCGGGCGGAATCGCGCGCCCCACTTCGAGCGCACGTCGGCCAGGAGCGCTGACGTGATCACGGTCTCGCCGCGCCCGCGCGCGTAGGCCTCGACCGCCTTCACCACCATGCCGCGCGCGAACGACGGAATGGCCTGCAACCGCTCGCGGGCGGCCGACTCCCAGCGAAGCTCGGGATCCACCGAGAGCCCGAAGGTGATCTCCGCGGGCAGATCGATGAGCGCGCCGCCGTGAGCGCCCGGCTCGTAACCGCAGGCCGGGTCCTCGGCGAGGTAGTCGCCGTACGTCGCGTACGCGCGACACCGGCACCCGCCGCACATCTTCGAGAACTCGCAGCGACCGCAGCGCCCCCCGAGCTTGGGATCGCGCAGGTCGTCGAACACCGCCGCGCCCCGCCACAGCTCGGCGAACGACCGCTGCCGGAGGTTGCCCGCCGCCACCGGCATGTACGGGCACGGCGTCACGTCGCCCTCGGGCGTGATGCGGCAGTAATACTTGCCGGCCGGACACGATCCGTGCGCGTAGTTGCGGAGCAGCGGCGACGACGGATTCAGCTCCCACAGGATGCGCCGGAAGTGCGGCGCGCACTTGGCCCGGATCAAGAGCCCGTCGGCGCGCCCGACCGGCGTCGACCAGGGATCTTCGAACGCCGCCGCGGGCTCGGCGGCCGCGGGCGCCCGACCGAGCATGCGCCCCGCGCCCTGCACCTTCGCGAGATACCCGAGGATGCGCTCGTAGGCCGCGGCGTCGATGTCGGTGAGATCGCGCCCGCGGCCGGTGCGCACGAGGAAGAAGAAGTTCAGCACCTTGGCCCCGAGGTCCCGCGCGAGATCGATCATGGCGGGGACCTCGGCGACGTTCCAGTCGGTCACCGACATGTGCAGCGAGAAGTCGAGCCCCTCGTCGCTCAGCACGCGGGTGGCCCGGACCGCGCTCTCCCACGCGTTCGGCAGATGCCGGAACGCGTCGTGCTTCTTCGGGTCCGTGGAGTCGAGGCTGATGGAAGCGCCGAGCACGCGATGCTCGCGCATCAGCCTGGCCTCCCGTTCCCGCAGCAGCACCCCGTTGGTGCCGAACACCGTGGTGAACTTCTTCTCGGCCGCGTAGGCGGCCACGTCCCAGATGTCCCTCCGCAGCAACGGCTCGCCGCCGGTGAGGATCAGGAACACATTGGGATTGATCTCGGCGATCTCGTCCATGACCCGCCGGCACTCCGCGGTGGTCAGCTCGCCCCGCGTATCCGCGCCCGCGAACGCCGACATGTAGCAGTGCGCGCACTCGAGATTGCATCGCTGGGTGAGGTTCCAGGAGACGGAGTAGGCGGTGTAGCCGGCGTCAGTCACCACCCGACACTATCATGGCCAGGCCTGGGCAACGCTTGCCCGTCCGCACATGTATCTTCTTTCGGACATTGACGCTGTCCGAAGCCCGATGCTACGGTCGGCACGAGACGAGTCGACGATGACCGAACAAGATCCGGACGACGTCACCCCGAACACGCTGCACGACGACCTCACGGCAGTGTTCCGCACCTTCGCGACCCGCGAGTCGTTCGAAGAGATGGTGCGGCTGCTCAGGGAGCACAACCGCCAGCTCGAGGTTCACATCCGTGATGAGCACCCCGCGACCCAGGCGATTCGCCACGCCAGCGCCGAAGCTAAGCACCGGCTCGCCGAAGCCCTCCGTCGACTGCTCGAGTCGCAGCATCGCATGGACGACCTCAGGGGCCGCGACAACGACGAGCCCGCCGCATGAGCGCTCCCAATCCGAACGACGTCACGCTCCACACCCTGCACGAGGACCTCACCGCGGGGTTCGCGGAGCTCCACACCCTGCACGGGGACCTCACCACGGGGTTCGCCGAGGTCAAGGCCGAGATGCGCGCAGGGTTCGCCGACGTGCGCTCCGGGGTCACCGATCTGAAGACCACGCTGATCGCGGGATTCCGCGGCCTCGCCAGTCGCGAGTCGGTCGAAGAGATCGTGCGGCTGCTCCGGGAGGCCAACCGTCTCAGCGAAGCGCGCTTCTCCCAGCTCGACGTCCGGACCCGCGAGCAGAGCCTCGAGATCCAGCAAGTCCTCCACGCCCTCGCGGAAGGCCAGCGCCGGCTCGACGAGAGCCACCGCCGGCTCACCGAAGAACAGCGCAGCCTCTCCGCCCACATCAGGGCGCTCATTGAGGCCATGCTCGGCCGCCGATCGGACGGCCCGCCCCCGGCGTAGGCGGCCAGCTTCGCGGACGACACCCGGGCAAGACCACGTTCAGCGTTCAGGCCTCCATCGCGAACCCCGTCCTGCCGAACGGTCCTCCCGGTTGTGAAGGCGTGATCGGCGCCTCGTCCCCGTGCCTCGCGTCCTGCTCTGACCGGCTAAGGTGCGGCGGGACGGCGGCCCGCGAGGGCCCGCGTCCGTTGATGTGAGTTCGCTGGGGCGACATTTCACCGCCCGCTCCTCTCGCCGGCCCAGAAGCCAAAGCCAACGTTTCAATCCCCTCTCGTCGGGGACGTTCATCTCGCCCCACGTTCGAGGTTCGACCAACCCGCTGTTGTTCGGTCGTTTCAATCCCCTCTCGTCGGGGACGTTCATCTCGCCAGGATGGCGTCTACAAGGCCAAGGGCTCATGCAGAGCCATCGTGAAGTTTCAATCCCCTCTCGTCGCGGACGTTCATCTCGCCTCGGCGTCCGCGTGAGCGCATGGGAGATCGGTGAGTTTCAATCCCCTCTCGTCGGGGACGTTCATCTCGCCTGCTCGGCGGCGAGTACGCCGACGTGTTCGAGATCAAGAAGTTTCAATCCCCTCTCGTCGGGGACGTTCATCTCGCCCATGAAGGGTCCCGGCGCGCTCATCGTCGATCGTACCAAGCCCTTGTTTCAATCCCCTCTCGTCGGGGACGTTCATCTCGCCCGGCCGTCGGCGAG
>DATHGT010000336.1:0-17730 GCA_035317605.1 Candidatus Acidiferrum sp.
GTCCGCCAGACCTGGCAGTTCTTCTGGGCCTCCGGCGCGCTCTCGTCGTTCCTCGACAATGCGCCGACGTACCTGACGTTCCTGGCGCTCGCTCAGGGCCTGCGCCTGACCGACGAGGTCGTCGGCGTCCCGCACGCGATCCTGGCCGCCATCAGCGTGGGCGCGGTCGCGATGGGAGCGAACACCTACATCGGCAACGCGCCGAACTTCATGGTCAAGGCCATCGCCGAGGCGGCCGGCGTCAAGATGCCGGGCTTCTTCGGGTACATGCTCTACAGTGGGGCGATCCTGATCCCGCTGTTCGTCCTCGTCACGCTGCTGTTCTTCCTCAGCGGATCGCCTGGGTGATGAGCTGAAGGACGCGGTCGGCCGCGAGCGCGACCGCGTCCTCGATGAGGGTGACCTCTTCGGGCTGGAAACGATCGAGCACGTGGTCGGCGACGTCGGCCTTTCGCTCGGGGCGGCCGATCCCGACCTTCACGCGTCGGATCTCGTCGGTGCCGAGGGTCTCGATCACCGAGCGCATCCCGTTGTGGCCGCCGTGGCTGCCCTTCATGCGCATCCGGACCGCGCCGAGGGCCAGGTCGATGTCGTCGTAGACCATGATCAGGTCCGCGCCCTCCGCGTGCAGCCGGCGGAGGGCGGTGGCGATCGCCGGGCCGGTGACGTTCATGAAGCTCTGGGGCTTGACCAGATGGACGGGCTCGTCGCGCCAGCGGCCGCGGGCCACCAGCGCCCACCCCTCGTCGCGCCAGCCCGCGCGTAACGTCGGGGCGAGATGATCGAGCACGCGCTGGCCCACGTTGTGGCGGGTCCCCTGATATCTCGGGCCGGGGTTGCCGAGCCCCGCCACAACGGTCATTTCACCGCTCGCCTCACAACGCGCTCGCGAAACGCTCGCGGCCGTTGTTCGGCTCGCACGGCCACATGGGCCACGCGACTACGTTACTTCTTGGCCTTCTTGTCGTCCGCTTCGTCTTCCTTCTTGCGCTCGGTGAGCACCTCGGGCTCCGCCGTCGCGGTCGCCGCCGCCGGGGTCGCGGCCGCGACCACTTCCTCGGCCATCGGGGCGGCCACGGTGACCACGGCCTGGCCGGGGTCGTTCAGGATCCGCACGCCTTCGGGAGCGAGGAGGGCGCCCACCGTGAGGACGTCACCGATCATCAGCGCGGCGACGTCGGCGTCGATCCGCTCCGGGATCAGGGTCGGCAGGCACGAGACGTCCAGCTCGTGCAGGACGACGTTGAGGATGCCCTTCTGGTCTCGCACGCCGACGGCCTCACCCACCGGATGCACGGCCACACGCACCGTGATCGCCCGGTCGGCCGTCACTTCCTGGAGGTCGACGTGCAGCAACCGCTCGGAGACGGGGTCGAACTGGAGCGCGCGGATGATGGCCATGCGCGACCCGGCGCCGCCCGCGAACGTGAGGTTGAGCAGCTGGGTGCTGCCCGCGTGCCCGTGGATGATCCGGAGCACGGCCTTGGGATCGACGCTGATGGACTCGGGCTTGGCCCCGCCGTAGAGAACGGCAGGCACCACGCCGGCCCGGCGCAGACGCTTGGCGACCTGCTTGCCGGTCTCGCCACGTTGCTGGATGGTCAGTTCTTGCATCGCCATGGAACGCTCCTTCAGACGAACAGGGTGGACACGGATCCCTTGTCGTGGATCTGTCGGATCGCCTCGCCGAGCAGCGGCGCGACGCTGAGCACGGTGACCCGCGCCGCCAGCTTCTCCGGCGGGACGGGGATCGAGTTCGTGACGACGACTTCTTCCAGGGCCGACGCCTTGATGCGCTCGATGGCCGGCCCCGAGAGCACGGGGTGAACGCCGCAGGCGAGAATGCGCTTGGCGCCCTCGCGCTCGAGCGCGCCCACCGCCTGGACCAGGGTGCCGGCGGTGTCGATCATGTCGTCGATCACGATCGCTTCCTTGCCCGCCACGTCGCCGATCAGGTGCATGACGGTGGCGACGTTGGGCCCCTCCCGGCGCTTGTCGATGATGGCCAGCCCCGCGTGCAGGCGCTTGGCGATGGCGCGGGCCCGCTCGACCCCGCCCGCGTCGGGCGACACGATCACCGGATCCTTCAGGTCCTTCTTGCCGAGATAGTCGACGATGACCGGCGGCCCCGCGAACAGGTGATCGACCGGGATGTTGAAGAACCCCTGGATCTGCCCGGCGTGCAGGTCGAGCGCGAGCACGCGATCGACGCCGGCCGCCTCCAGCAGATCGGCCACGAGCTTGGCGGTGATGGGGACCCGCGGCTGGACCTTCCGGTCCTGCCGAGCGTAGCCGTAGTAGGGGAGCACCGCGGTGATGCGGTCGGCCGACGCGCGCTTGAGCGCGTCGATCATGATCAGCAGCTCCATCAGGTTGTCGTTCACCGGCGGGCAGGTCGGCTGGACGACGAACACGTCGGCCCCGCGCACGCTCTCGTTGACCTGCACGAACACCTCGCCGTCCGAAAATCGCGACACGTCCGCATCCCCCAAGGGCAGGTGCAGATACTGCGCGATCTCCTCCGCCAGCGGCTTGTTCGCATTCCCCGAGAACAATTTGAGGTCGTAGGTCGTCATGTGCCCCTCACTGGGCTACGAGTCACTTCGGCCCCACGTTTCGGTCGAGCGTGGTTGGGGCGGGAGGATTCGAACCTCCGAATACGGGATCCAAAGTCCCGCGCCTTGCCACTTGGCCACGCCCCAATGTACATGGGGGGCCTAGCTTCGGGCCCCCCAAGCCCCCCGGGTGCTCGTCGCGCCTCGGGGAGCCCTCGGCGCTCCTCGGACATCCACTTAGACCAGGCCTGCCGGCAACTGCTGGTTCAGGACCTCGCGCAACTACTGGCCCTGGACCTTCGGCAACTGCTGGTTCGGGACCTTCGGCAACTGCTGGTCCTGGACCTTTCCGCAACTGTCGTTGCATTTATCGCGGTCCGCTATTGCGACGGCGGACGGCGGGGCCGGCCAGTGTCCGGACGGCCCAGCACTCCCATGATGCGTGGCTCACGCGGCGCCGGATCTGACGGGCGTGATCCAGCGAGCGCGCGATGCCGAATACCGTCGGTCCGCTTCCGGACATCAGCGCTCCCAGGGCGCCCGCGGCCAGCAGCGCCGCCTTCATGCGCCCGATCTCCGGTTGCACCGGCACCACGGCGGCCTCCAGAGCATTGTAAAGGTTCCGGGCCACGCGTTCGACCCGCTTCGCACGCAGCGCCGCCGCCATCGCCCGCGCCCGCGTTCCGTCGGTGTAGACCGCCGGCGTCAGTCGCCCGTACGCCTCGGCCGTGCTCGAAGCGTACCGCGGATTGACGAGGACCAGCGCCAGTGCCATGCCGCGCATCCGATCCAGCGTTTCTCCCCGGCCGGTCGCGAAGCCGACGCCGCCCCGCAGGAAGAACGGGACGTCCATCCCGAGCCTGACCGCCACTTCGGTGAGCCTCGCAATCGGCCAGCGCAGGCCCCAGAGTCGGTTGAGGCCGAGCAGGACCGCGGCGGCGTCCGCCGACCCGCCGCCCAGGCCCGCCGCGACCGGAATGCGCTTGTCCAGCGTGATGCGCACGCCGCGATCGACGCCCGCGGCCTCACGCAGGATCACCGCCGCGCGCAACGCGAGATTCGAGGCGTCGGTCGGAACGCCGGGGGCCGTGGTCCTGAGCTCGAGCGACGCGACGTCTTCGAGGACGACCCGGTCCGACAGCTCCACGCCCTGCATCACGGTGACGATCTCGTGATAGCCGTCGGCCCGCCGACCGAGGACTTCGAGCGCCAGGTTCACCTTGGCCGCAGCGCTGAGCTCGATCCGTCGCCCGCGTCCCGACCCTCTCGACAAGGCGCCGCAGCCTAGCACCCGGCCGCGCGTCAGCGCAACCGCTCCGCGCGCGTCAGCGCAGCCGCTCGGTCGCCGCGCCGGGCGGAATCGTGAGCACGAAGCGCTCGCTCTCGATGCCGCCGTTGAGGGCAACGCCTCGGTAACGCACCCTGCCGGTGACGTTGCCCTGGGCGGCGGTCAGATCGAGTCCGGTGATCGTACCGTCGTCGGTGCGCTGGTAGACGATCACCGCGTCGACCCGCCCGCCCGCGATCAGGATCCGCCGGACGACGCCGGTGGAGAAGTCCATCCACACGCGCTGGCGATGGAGCGCGCCGATCATCTCCAGCGATCGTCCGTGCTCGTCGGCGGCAAGAATCTCGGCCACGCGCAAGTCTTTCGGCGGAACCGGCAGGCCGGCGAGCAGACCGACGAGATCCTCGGGCTCGACGGCCAACCAGAACAGGCGCGCCGCCGTCTCGGGCGTGGCCGGCCCCACCGTGGCCGTGTTCGAGACCGCGTTGTAGGCGACGATCTGGCCGTCGTGAACGGTCGCGATCAGGAGCGGTGGGCCGAACGGCGAGAGCACTTCGAAGCGAAGCGAGCTGGGCGCCTTCAGCAGCAGCACGCCGGGCGCCTGCTGCTTGCGGCCGCCACGCTCGACCAGCACGTCGGCCTGCGCGCGGAGGTCCGAGAACTCCTTCAAGCGGGCGCGGAGCAGGTCGACGGCGCGCTGCGCGTCCTCGGTCACCGGGGTACGGGGCGGCGCCAGCGCCGTCGCGCAGCCGCCGGCCAGCCAGAGGATCAGCAGCGCGCTACTGAGAAGTCTTCGAGCGTTCACCTTTGAGTCGCTGCAGACGGGAGGTGGTGTCGTCGAGCTTCTTCTTCACGCCGTCGGCAGCCGGGTCGAGCTGGAGGGACTTTTCCCAGGCAGCGACCGCTTCCTGTTCGAGCCCGTTCTTGGCGAAGGCGTCGCCCAGGTGATCGTAGATGACGGGATCGGGCTCGCGCGCTTTCTCGACCGCGCGCCGCAGCTCCCGCAGCGCCTCGGGATAACGCCCCTGCTGGTAGTACGCCCACCCCAGGCTGTCGATGAAGTAGCCGTTGTCGGGCTCGATCTCCAGCGCCTTGCCGATGAGCTGCACCGCCTCGTCGAGGTTCTGGCCCTTCTCGGCGTACATGTAGCCGACGTAGTTGTAGGCCTCCGCGTGCTTGGGGTCGAGCGCGATCACGTTGCGGAACACCTTGACGGCATCGTCGAACCGGGTCTGCTTTTCGTAGACGACCCCGAGCTGGAACAGCAGGTCGCGGTGCTTGCCGTCGATGTTCAGGCCTTCCTGGAGCGTGTCGAGCGCCTTGTCGTACTGCTTGGCGCGGAAGTAGGCGGTGCCGAGATAGAGGAACAGCTCCGGGCGCTTGGGCTCGAGATTGACGGCCTCGCGCAGCACCGCGATGGATTCGTCGTGCCGCTTGGCGCGCCCGAGGAGGAACCCGAGCTGAACGCGCGCGTCGACCGAGCGCGGATCGACCTTGAGGATGCGCTCGAGCTCGGCGCGCGCCTCCTCGTCGCGACCGCCGTCCATGTAGGTCGTGGCCAGGAAGTAGCGGGCGCGAAGGTTCGTCGGGTCCACCGCCAGCGCGCGTCGGAAGGCCTCGCTCGCCCGGTCCCACAGCTTCTGCTCGTAGTACACGGCGCCGAGCTTCATCCAGACGCGGGGATCGCGGGGCGAGCCCTCGGCCAGCGACTCGATCTCGTTCTGGGCCTCCTTGAAGCGGCCCAGGCGGATCAGCAGGTCGCCGATCCGCTCGATGAAGCCGGCGTTGTCGGGATTCGACTGGGCGGCGCGCCGGTAGACGTCCAGTGCTTTCTCCGGCTCGTGGCGCGCCTCGTAGACGTAGCCGAGCGCGGTCCACGCGCCGTCGTGATCGGGGTCCAGCTCGATGGCCTGGTTGAGGCGCCGGAGGGCCTCGTCCCAATTTTCGGTTTCGATGGCCAGCCGTCCCAGCAGGAACTGGCCCTGGGCGAGGTTCGGATTGCGCTCGAGGAGACGCAGCAGGATCGTCCGCGCCTTGTCGAACGTCTTCTGCTCGACGTAGTAGCGCGCGAGCGTGAGATACGGCTCCTCGGCTTCCGGGTTCAGCGCGATGGCCCGCTCCAGCTCGGCCTCGGCCTCCGGATACTTCTTCTGCGCCCGCAGCAGCTCCGCGAGCGCCATGTGGGCTCCGGGTTCCGAGGGCGCCAGCTCGACCGCGCGTCGCGCCGCGAGCAACGCTTGTTCGGCGTTATCGGTGCGGGCCAGCCACTGGGACAGCTCGCGCCACAGGAACGGCGCCCGCGGATCGCGCTTGAGCGCCTCTTCCATGGCGGCCACGGCTTCCTTGAAGCGTCCGCCCTGGGCATGGTACTGGGCGACCGTGTAGTGGTAATAGGCCTCGGCCGCGGCGTCCTGCGACGGGCCCGTGCGCGTCGGTTCGCCGGCGGCGCGATGCGTGACCCCTCCGGGCGTCGCCGTTCCGGCACACCCGGCGGCGAGCGTTCCCGCGAGCAGCAGCCCCAGGGCTCCGAGCGAAGGGCGAATGATCACAGGGCGCCTCGTTGGCGATCGGAGCGTCGGGCGCGGCCCAGCAGACGGCGCGCGGCGGCTCTCGCCTCCGGATCGCGAATCGGAGCGACGCTGGCGTCGATCTCGCGGAGGTCGTCCGGGCTCAGCGGACGCAACGCGCGGACCGACGGCGCCGTCGGCGCCTCGGACGGGCCATCGGCAATGCGGCCGAGCGTGAAGCGCAGCGTGCGGATCGTGTCGAACTGCCCGGCGATGCGTTGGGTCAGCTCCGCCGAGCGCAACGTCAGCTCCTGCAGCCACGGAGAGTTGTCGACGACGACGTGCAGGCAGCCGTTGGTGAGGGCGTGGGGCCGGGACCGACGCGCGGCGTCGGGACCGACCACGGCGTTCCAGGCGCCACGAAGGCGAACCTCGTCGAGGCGATCGCGAAGCGCGGGCACCGCGCTCACGAGAAGATCGCCGACGGCACGCGGGCCTTGTCGCTTCACAACGTCGTATCATACTCCCCGACCCGCGACGGTGACCAGCATCGACGCTCGGGTTATAGTGACCTTCCCCATGGCCAAACCACGGCGCGGCGATCGCGTGGACGTCACCATCGACGACCTCGCCTTCGGCGGAGAAGGTGTCGGGCGTCTCGACGGCTACGTGATGTTCGTCCGCGGCGGCTTGCCGGGCGACCGGGTACGCGTGCACGTCACCGAGACGCGCGCGCGGTACGGACGGGGCGTGATCGACGAGGTGCTCACGCGCTCCCCCGATCGCGTCGATCCGCCCTGCCCGTACTTCGGGCGGTGCGGCGGCTGCCGGCTTCAGCACCTCGCGTATCCCGCGCAGCTCGCCTTCAAGGAAAAGCAGGTCCGCGACTGCCTGGAGCGGCTCGGCAACGTCGCCGGCTTCGAGCTGCGTCCGATCCTGCCCGCGCCCGATCCCTACGGCTACCGCAACAAGATGGAGTTCACCGTCGCCGAGGCGGGCGGAACACCCATCGTGGGGTTGCACGAGGCGGATCGCTACGACGCCGTGCTCGACATCGAGCGCTGCCTGCTCCAGTCCGAGACCATGAACACGCTGCTGGACGAGACGCGGCGTCAGGCGCGCGCGCGCAGCCTGCCCGTCTGGAACGGCGCGACCGAGCGGGGATTGCTGCGCTTCGTGAGCCTGCGCGAGGGCCGGCGCACCGGCGACGCGATGGTCAACATCGTGGCCGCGTCCCCCGACATCGAGCGCCTGAGCCCCGTGGCCGAGGCGCTCAGGACGCGGGTGCCGGCCATCGCCAGCGTCGTGCTCAACGTCAACGCCAAGAAGGCCAGCGTCGCCGTCGGCACCGAGGAGCACGTCCTGCTCGGACGCGAGACCATCACCGAGTCGCTCGGCGGACTCTCGTTCCAGGTCTCGGCCAACTCGTTCTTCCAGACCAACACCGTGCAGGCCGAGCGGTTGTTCGCGCTGGTCGAGGCGGCGTGCGCGTCCGAGGGTCACGAAACGATCATCGATCTCTACTCGGGCACCGGCGCCATCAGCCTCTTGCTCGCGCGGGGCTGCCGTCACCTATACGGGATCGAAGTGGCCCCGGCCGCCGTGGCCGATGCCGTGCGCAACGCCCGCGCCAACGGGATCGAGAACTGCACGTTCCTGACCGGCGAGGTCCGCCACGTGCTGCCCACCCTCATCGCGGAGGGCGTCCGCGCGGACACGGTGGTCGCGGACCCACCCCGCGCCGGATTTCACCCGAAGGCGCTCGTCACGCTGGCGGCGCTCGCTCCCGCCCGCATCGTGTACGTGTCATGCAATCCGTCGACGCTCGCCCGCGACGTCGGCGACCTGGTGCGTCGCGGCTACCGGCTCGAGTGGGTGCAGCCCGTCGACATGTTCCCGCAGACACCGCACATCGAAGCCGTCGCCCGTCTTCGACGGGCGGCATGAGCGTCTACCTTCTCCGCCGGCTCGGGCAGTCCGTCCTCGTGCTGCTCGGGGTCTCGTTCGTCGTCTTCTTCATCCTCTATCTGACCGGCGATCCGGCCCTGGTGCTGCTGCCGCCGGACGCCACCGCGCAGGACATTGGCGAGTTTCGGGCCCGGATGGGCTTCAACGACCCGTTCATCGTGCAGTACGGCCGCTTCCTCGGCGGCGCGCTGCGCGGCGATTTCGGCCTGTCGGTGCGCCACGGCGAGCCCGCGTTCCACCTCGTCCTCGAACGATTGCCGGCGACGTTCGAGCTCTCGGGCGCCGCCCTCCTCATCGCGCTGCTGCTGGCGATCCCGGCCGGGGTCGTTTCGGCCGTGCGGCGAAACACCGTGACCGACTACGTGGCGACCGTGGTGGCCCTTCTCGGACAATCGATGCCCACGTTCTGGCTGGGGATCATGCTGATCCTGATCTTCTCGGTTCAGTTCAACGTGCTGCCGTCGTCGGGTCGTGGCGGGTTCGAGCACCTCGTGCTGCCCGCCCTCACCCTCGGGCTCTTCACCACCGCGCGGATCACCCGGCTGACCCGCTCCGGGATGCTCGAGGTGCTGAACCAGGACTACATCCGCACCGCCCGCGCCAAGGGCGTGAGCGGACAGCCCGTCGTGTGGAAGCACGCGTTCAAGAACGCGGCGATCCCGATCGTGACGATCGTGGGCATCGAGCTGGGCACGCTGCTCGGCGGGTCCGTGATCACCGAGACGATCTTCGCCTGGCCCGGCGTGGGACGGCTCTCCGTGCAGGCGATCTACAACCGGGACTACCCGGTCGTGCAGGCCGCGGTGTTTCTGCTCGCGTCGACGTTCGTGCTCGTCAATCTCGTCGTCGATCTGCTCTACACCTACCTCGACCCGCGGATCCGGCTGCGATGACGCCGGGCGCCCGCGGAGCGAGTCCCTCGCCGGTGGCCGCGGTCGGCGCGCGGCCGGCCGCGGCCGTGCGCGTGGGCGACGCGTCCGGTCCCGCGCGCGAGTGGCTCGCGCTCCTTCGTCGACTCGCGCGACGGCAGACGGCGCTGTTCGGCGCGATCGTGGTGGCGCTGGTGATTGCCACCGCGCTGACCGCGCCGTGGCTCTCGCCCTTCGATCCCGCGGCCCAGGACATCGGCCATCGTCTCAAGCCTCCGGGCTGGCGCGACCCCGCCGGCGTTCTTCATCCGCTCGGGACCGATCACCTCGGACGCGATCTGCTCGTCCGCGTGATCTTCGGCGCGCAGCCCGCGCTGCTGGTCGCGTCCGCGGCGGTGCTGATCTCCGGGGTGCTGGGGATGGCGGCGGGACTCCTGGGCGGCTACTTCGGCGGACGCGTCGACGACGTGCTGATGCGGCTGGCCGACGTCCAGCTCGCGTTCCCGTTCATCCTGCTCGCCATCGCGGTGATCGGGGTGCTGGGGCCGAGCCTGCCCACCATCATCGTGGTCATCGGCGTGTCGAGCTGGGTCGTGTACGCGCGCGTGGTGCGGGGCGCCGTGCTCACCCTGCGCGAGCGCGAGTTCGTGCAGGCCGCCCGCGCGCTGGGCGGCGGCGACGGCCGCATCGTGGTGCGCCACATCCTGCCCAACGCGTTCGCTCCGTGGCTGGTGGTCGCCACCCTCGACATGGCGCGGGTGATCGTGATCGAATCGGCGCTGTCCTTCCTCGGGCTCGGTGTGCAGCCGCCGACGCCCACGTGGGGCGGCATGCTGGCCGACGGCCGGGTCTACATCACCACGGCTTGGTGGCTGGCGACTTTCCCTGGCCTGGCGATCCTCGTCACCGTCCTCGGCATCAACCTGTTCGGCGACGGCCTCCGCGACACGCTGGATCCAAGACTGAACGTGTGACGCGGGGACGTCAGATCGGCGCGCTGCGAGGCGAGACTCGCGGCGCGATGCGCGCGATCGTGGTGCGGGCGTAGAGCATGAGCAGGATGACGACCGCGCCGGCGGAATCGAAGGTCACGTCGAGGGCGCTCGCGGTGCGGGACGGGACGAAGCTCTGATGGACTTCGTCGGTGATCGCCCACACGACGCTGATGGCCAGCGCCCCCAGGACGCTGGGCGTGGACGGAAGGCGGCGGTCGACGTAGAGCGTCCGGAACCAGAGGGCGGCGAGGACCGCGTATTCCACCATGTGGCCGATCTTACGGGCGACCTTGTGCGCCAGCTCGACCTGGGCCGGCGTCGCCCACGGAAACAAGGTCCCGATGATCCAGGCGAAGGGACCCACGCTGTGGTCGGCGCTGCCGACGTCCGAGGAGACGATCCAGATCAGCGCCATCCACGCCAGCGGTGGCAGCCAGTACCGCGCGAACGACCTCAACGCGCGCGCTTCCGGTACGGCAGCGAGACCACGAACGCGGCGCCGGTTCCCTGACGATTCTCGGCGGTCAGCTCACCTCCGTGCTGCTCCACGATGGTCAGCGACACCCACAGCCCGAGCCCGGTACCCGTCGACTTGGTGGTGAAGAAGGGATCGAAGATTCGCGGGAGCACCGCGGCGGCGATGCCCGGGCCGCTGTCGATGACCTCGAGCCGGACCCGACCGTTGGCCTCGCCGAGACGCAGCGTGAGCGTCCGGGGATGCGGCGCGTCGGACATCGCCTGCTCGGCGTTCTGCACGAGGTTGAGCAGGACCTGGCGGATCTGATTCTCGTCCACCCAGATCGTGGGACACGCGCCGAAATCGGTCACGACCTGGATGGCGTTCTGCTCGAGGTGTCCCTCGGAGAGGGTCAGCACCCAGCGCAGCTGGTCGGCCAGCGAACACGGACGCCGCTCGGGCGGGGAGTGCTGGGCGAAGGTCAGGAGGTTGTTCACGATGCGCGCGGCGCGGAAGGCCTCGTCGGCGACCACGCCCAGTCGCCGGCGGACCTCCGGCGCGGCGTCGGGGGCGGCGAGCAGGAGCTGGATCTGGCCCAGGATCGTGGTCAGCGGGTTGTTGATCTCGTGGGCGATGGCCGCGACCATGCGCCCGAGCGCCGACAGCTTCTCGCTCTGGATGAGCGCGTCGTCGGTCGCCCGCGAGTTCGATTCCTGCGGCACCTTGATGGGGACTGACATGTGTCGCCTCGTTCGGTGCCCGATTCTAGCAGAGCGGTCGCCGACGACCGACATGATAGAGTGACCCGATGCTGGTCGGCGAGATCCTCGACGATCTGCTGACTTCACGGTCGACGGGTCCGTGTATCACGGCCACGCGCCACTTCCCGGCGCGTGCGTCCGTCCCCGCGGAGCTTCCCACCACGCTCGATCCGCGCCTGCACGGAGCGCTTCGAGCCCGCGGCATCGAACACCTCTACTCGCACCAGGCGCGCTGCTGGGAGCTCGTCGAGAAGGGACACTCGCTGGTCGTGGTGACCCCGACGGCCTCCGGCAAGACCCTCTGCTACAACTTGCCGGTCCTGCAGGCCCTGCTCGACAGGGCCGACGCGCGGGTGCTCTATCTATTTCCCACCAAGGCGCTGGCCCAGGATCAGCTGGCCGAGCTGGAAGCGCTGGCCAAGTCGCTGCCCGAGATGCGCATGTTCACCTACGACGGCGACACGCCGCAGGACGCCCGACGGGCGGTGCGCGCTCGCGCCAACCTGGTGCTGACCAACCCGGACATGCTGCACTCGGGGATCCTCCCGCACCACACGAAGTGGGCGGTGCTCTTCCAGAACCTGCGCTACGTCGTGATCGACGAGCTGCACGCGTATCGCGGGGTCTTCGGCAGTCACCTGGCCAACGTCATTCGTCGCCTGCGCAGGCTCTGCCGGCACTACGGCTCGGCGCCGCAGTTCATCATGGCCTCGGCGACCATCGGCAACCCGCGCGAGCTGGCCGAGCGCATCATCGGCGACGCGGTCGAAGAAGTCTCGGAGAGCGGCGCTCCGACCGGCGACAAGCTCTTCGCCTGCTACAACCCGCCGGTCGTGAATCCCGAGCTGGGCATCCGCGCTCCGTACCTCGGCGAGGCGGGCAAGATCGCGCTGCGGTTCCTGCGCGAGCGCGTCCCCACGATCGTGTTCGCGCAGAGCCGGCTCTCGACCGAAGTGTTGCTCGGCGCCATCAAGACCGGGATCGCCGACAAGACCGGGGACAGCGGGATCGTCCGCGGATATCGCGGCGGATACCTGCCGACGCGGCGGCGGGCCGTCGAGCAGGGACTGCGCGCCGGCGACGTGCTCGGGGTCGTCTCCACCAATGCCCTCGAGCTGGGCGTCGACATCGGGCACCTCGACGCCGCGGTGCTCGCCGGCTACCCCGGCACGATCGCCTCGCTGTGGCAGCAGGCCGGCCGCGCCGGCCGACGGTCGGGGTCGTCCACGGCGATCTTCGTGGCGAGCAGCGCGCCGCTCGATCAGTTCATGGCGACCCATCCGGATTATCTGTTCGGCACCCCGCCCGAGCACGCCCGGATCAACCCCGACAACCCGTTCATCCTCGTCAACCATCTCAAGTGCGCGGCCTTCGAGCTGCCGTTCGACGCCGACGGGACATTCGGCGACCTCGACGTCCGGCGCGAGCTGGCCGCGCTCGAAGACGAGGACCTGCTCCACCGCGCCGGCGGTCGCTGGCACTGGGCGTCGGAGACCTATCCGGCGGATCACGTGTCGCTGCGGACCGTCACCACCGACAACTTCGTGGTCCTCGACACGACCGCGCGCGACGACAAGCAGACCAAGCGGCGCCAGATCATCGCGGAGGTCGATTGGGGCAGCGCGTTCGCGACCATCTATCCCAAGGCGATCTACCTGATCGAGAGCGAGCCGTACGAAGTCCAGGAGCTGCGCTTCCGCGAGGATGAGGAGAAGGTCGCCTACGTCAAGCGGGTGAACGTCGACTACTTCACCGACGCGATCACCGCCAAGGGCGTGTGGATCCTGCGCCGGCTCGTCGACCGCGAGCACGCGGCGTATCTCGCCGAGCAGGGCGAGGTGCTGGTCGCCGAGAAGGTGGTGGGCTTCAAGAAGATCAAGATGGGGACGCTCGAGAACGTCGGGTCCGGAGAGGTCGAGCTGCCCCAGCAGGAGATGCAGACCACGAGCGCCTGGCTCAGCGTGCCCCCCGAGACGCTGTCGCGCGTCAGTCCCCTGCGCGAGGAGCTGATCGACGGCCTGCGCGCGGTGGCGTATCTGCTCCATCACCTGGCGCCGATTTTCCTGCTCTGCGACGTCCGCGACCTCGGCTCGTGGCTGGGAGACACCACGCCGGCGGAGACCGGCGCGGTGGCGACGCGCGAATCCACCCGTCGCCGTCTGCTCGAAGCCGAGCACTTCACCCCGACGATCTACCTCTACGACTCGCACGCCGGGGGCATCGGCCTGGCCGAGCGCGTCTTCGAGGTGCTCCCCCAGCTCCTGCGCCGAGGCCTCGAGACCCTCGAGGCCTGCCGCTGCTCGTGGGGATGTCCGTCGTGCGTGGGACCGGTGAACGAAGTCGGCCGCCGGGCCAAGGCGACGGCCTCCACGCTGCTCCGTGTCCTCGCCGACTGACTCGGGGACCCGCGCCGGCACGCTCGACGATCTGCGCCGGGTGATCCGGCGCATCGAGCACGCGCGGCCGTTGCGTGTCGCGCCGGAGCTGCCCGAGACGGTGCTCGGCGGCCAGCTCGTGGAGACCGACGCGGGGCCTCTCCTCACCGTCCGCCGGGAATTTCCGCTCGACCATCGCCATGGCGACGTCTCCCTCGACCGGGCGTTCGCCATCTCGACGGAGGCGCTGGGCGCGCTTGCGCGGGACGAGGCGGCCCCGGACGTCCGCGGCCTGCTCTTCCTCGACACCGAGACGACCGGTCTCTCGGGCGGAACCGGGACGTACGCGTTCCTCGTCGGCGCGGGGTTTCTCGAGGGCGATCGCTTCGTGATCGTCCAGCACTTCATGCGCGACCTCGACGAGGAGCCCGCGCTGCTGGCGGCCCTGGCACCGCTGCTCGCCCGCGCGAGCGCGATCGTGACGTTCAACGGCAGCAGCTTCGACGTTCCGCTCCTCGAGACCCGGTTCGTGCTCGGCCGGCGCCGCTGGCCCGCGACCCTGCGCCACCTCGATCTGGTGCATCCGTCGCGGCGGGTGTGGGCCACGCGTTTCGCCGACTGTCGCTTGTCCACCCTCGAGCAGGAAGTCCTCGGCCATCGTCGAGACCACGACGTGCCGGGATCGATGATCCCGTCGCTCTACTTCGATTTCCTCCGTCGCCGGCGCGCCGGACCGCTCGCGGGCGTGTTCAGACACAACTGTGACGACCTGCTCTCGTTGACCGCGTTGCTGGGCTGGCTCGCCCACGCCCTGAGCCACGGCGAGCGCGGGATCGACGACGCGTTCGATCTCGTCGGCGTCGCCCGGCTGTGGGAGCGCTCGGACCCGGAGCGCGCGGTCGTCTGCTATCGCGCGGCCCTGGCCGTCGGGCTGCCCGCGCCGGCGGCCCACGCGGTGCGCCTGCGTCTGGCGTCCTGGGAAAAGCGCTGGTTCCACTGGGACGCCGCCCGCACCCTGTGGGAGGAAGCGGCGTCGGCGGCGTCGTTCGATCCGCGACCGTGGGAAGAGCTGGCGAAATATCACGAGCACCGCGCCCGCAACGCCGCCACCGCCCGCGCGCTGGTGGCTCGCGCCCTCGACCTCGCCCGCGCCGCCGGCTCGACCGGGTCCGTGCTCGAAGCCTTCTCCTACCGCCTCACCCGCCTCGACCGTCGATTGACCAACGTCGGGGGGGGCGAGCGCCGCTCCTCCCCGACACCCCCAACCGCGAATCCGGCTGTGTAACCGCTCGCCCCGAGCCCTTCACATGGGCGACATCGGGCGGCGAAGTTTCCTCCGAGGATTACACCGGAGTGAGCGGGGGCTTGCCCTCGAGCACGGCGAGGCAGTTCTTCATGGCGAGCGTCGACATCGCCACGCGCGTGTCGAAAGACGCGCTGGCGATGTGGGGGGCCAGCACCGCGTTGGTAACCGACAACAGCGCGGGGTGGATCTTCGGCTCTTCCTCGAAGACGTCGAGACCGGCGGCGGCGATCCAGCGCTCCTCGAGGGCGCGGGCCAGCGCGGCCTCATCGACGATGGGGCCGCGGGCCGCGTTCACGAGCACCGCCGTCTTCTTCATGCTCCGGAGCGACGCCTCGTCGATCAGGTGCCGGGTCTCGGAGGACAGCAGCACGTGGAGCGTCACGAAGTCCGACTCGCGCAGGAGCGTCGGCTTGTCGACGTAGGTGGCGTCGAGCTCGCGCTCGACCTCCGCCGGTGCGCGCACGGTGTCGTGGTAGAGCACGCGCATGGCGAAGCCGCGCGCCCGTCGCGCCACCGCGCGGCCGATGCGACCGAAGCCGAGCACCCCGATGGTCTTGCCGTGGACGTCGAGCCCCCACAGCAAATCCCACTGCCAGACCTTCCACTGCCCCGCGTGGACGTAGCGATCGGCTTCGACGACCTTCCGGGCCGCCGCCATCAGGAGGGCCCAGGCGAAGTCGGCGGTGGTCTCGGTCAGGACGTCAGGCGTGTTGGTGACGACGACTCCGCGGCGGCGGGCCGCCGCCACGTCGATGTTGTTGTAGCCAACCGCCACGTTGGACACGACCTGTAAGCCCGGTGTGGCCAGGACCTCGTCATCGATGGCATCGATGATCTGGCAGATCAGGCCCTGTTTACCCCGCAGCCGAGCCAGCAGGTCGCGGTGGCTGAGCGGATGCTCGTGACCATTGAAATCGACGTCCACCTCGTTCGGCACGAGCGCGAGCGCCTCCGGCGACAAACCCCCCGCAATCAGAATGCTTTTCGACATCGCTTCTCCCGGGATTTCCCCTTGCGAGGCTTCGGCGGCGCGGCTAATATTAGCACTCGATTTTCCAGAGTGCTAACCGGTGGTCGATCACCTGGAACAGCGACGGAGAGCGGCCATCGGCGCTTTCCCGTTCATCACACCACACGAGGAGGTCCGTTCATGACGTTGAAGATTCGCCCGCTTCATGACCGCATTCTCGTCAAGCGTCTGGAGGAAGGGGAGACCGTTCGAGGGGGCATCATCATCCCCGATACCGCCAAGGAAAAGCCGCAAGAGGGCAAGGTCGTGGCCGTCGGC
Source organism: Candidatus Acidiferrum sp. (assembly GCA_035317605.1). Taxonomy (GTDB): domain Bacteria; phylum Methylomirabilota; class Methylomirabilia; order Rokubacteriales; family CSP1-6; genus DATHGT01. Next base: position 16,370 of record DATHGT010000336.1, read on the forward strand.
AACGGCAAGGTCGGTGACGACGGCAAGAAGATCCCACTCGACGTCAAGGCCGGCGACAAGATCCTGTTCGGCAAGTACTCCGGCTCCGAGGTGAAGATCGAGGACGAGGAGTACCTCATCCTGCGCGAAGAGGACGTCCTCGCCATCCTCGATTAACCGCATGGGGGGCTCCGAGCGCCCCCCAAACCCCCTTGGTGGCTCGGGACGCCCCGGCACAGCCGTGGCGCCCCTCGGAATACCTGGCCCTAACGAAATCATCCACAGGAGGACATCACGACATGCCGAAGCAGCTCAGGTTCAACGAGGAGGCTCGGGCCTCCCTGCTCAAGGGGATCAACGTCCTGGCCGAGGCCGTGAAGGCCACGCTCGGGCCCAAGGGGCGCAACGTGGTCATCGACAAGAAGTTCGGCAGCCCGACCATCACCAAGGACGGTGTCACCGTCGCCAAGGAAATCGAGCTCAAGGACCACTACGAGAACATGGGCGCCCAGATGCTCAAGGAAGTCGCGTCCAAGACCTCCGACATCGCCGGTGACGGCACCACCACCGCCACCGTGCTGGCCCAGGCGATGTTCCGCGAGGGCATGCGCAACGTGACCGCCGGCGCCAATCCCATGGGCCTCAAGCGCGGCATCGACGCCGCCGTCGAGGCGGTCATCGATGAGCTCAAGAAGCTCTCGAAGTCGACTAAGGACAAGAAGGAGATCGCCCAGGTGGCGACCATCGCCGCCAACAACGACAAGACCATCGGCGACCTCATCGCCGACGCCATGGAAAAAGTCGGCAAGGACGGCGTGATCACCGTCGAGGAGTCCAAGTCGGCCGAGACCGCCCTCGACGTGGTCGAGGGCATGCGCTTCGACCGCGGCTATCTCTCGCCCTACTTCGTCACCGACCCCGAGCGCATGGAGTGCGTGCTCGAGGACGCCCTGATCCTCATCCACGAGAAGAAGATCAGCGTGATGAAGGACATGCTGCCCCTGCTCGAGCAGGTCGCTCGCGCCGGCCGGCCGCTCCTCATCATCGCCGAAGAGGTCGAGGGTGAAGCGCTCGCCACCTTGGTCGTCAACAAGCTGCGCGGGACCCTGAACGCGGTCGCCGTGAAGGCCCCGGGCTTTGGCGACCGGCGCAAGTCCATGCTGGAAGACATCTCGATCCTCACCGGCGGCAAGGCCATCACCGAGGATCTCGGCATCAAGCTCGAGAACATCAAGCTCGACGACCTCGGCAAGGCCAAGAAGGTCGTCGTCGACAAGGACAACACCACGATCATCGAGGGCGCCGGCAAGCAGAACGCCATCGAGGCCCGCATCAAGCAGATCCGCGCCCAGATCGAGGAGACCACCAGCGACTACGACCGC
>DATHGT010000337.1:0-6017 GCA_035317605.1 Candidatus Acidiferrum sp.
TGGGGAGCACCAGAGCATCGTAGCATTGGCGGCTGGGGGGGGCGGGGCGGGCGGCTCCCTCTAGTATTTATGAACATGGGGGGCCCCTAACGGCTCCCCCCATACCCCCCCGACGCGTGTCGCCCCGGCTTCGCCGGGGCGTTTCTGTAACCATTGCCTACTCCTCGCGCTTACTTCTTCGGGTTACTTCTTCGGGCTTACTTTCTCTTCTTGGAGTTACTTCTTGGGGCTTACTTCTCTGGGCCTACTTCTCGGGGCTTGCTGCTTCGAACTTACTCTTCGGGCTTACGTCTCGGATTCATGCTTCGGGGTCGATCCAGACGCGGCGGATGATTTCCCAGATGGCGGCGAGGAGGGGGACGGAGACCAGCGCGCCGATGAGGCCGGCGAGATGGGCACCCGCAAGGAGCGCAAGCAGCACCGGGAGCGGGTGCAGGCCGGTGGCGCGGCCCACGAAGTGGGGGGCCAGGAATTTTCCCTCGAGCAGGTTGGTCCCCGCGAAGAGACCGGCGGCGGCGAGGGCGAGCCCCGGCGACTCGTTGAGCGCGCTCACCATGCCGAGGATGGCCGCGATCAGCGAGCCGACGAAGGGCACCACGTTGAGCACGGCGGCCAGCGCCCCGATCAAGAGCGGGTAGCGGACACCGAGCAGCGCCAGCCCGATCGCCAGCACCGCGCCCACGCAGAGGCTCGAGAGGACCTGGCCGCGGATGTAGCCCCCGATCCGGTCGAGGATGGGCTGGCCGAGCGCGGCCACCGCCTTGCGATTGTCGCGCGGGACCAGCGTGAGGAGCGCGCGGCCCAGGTGCTCGGCGTCGATCACGATGTAGGCGGCGATGACGACGACCGCGACGAGCCCGAACATCGCGCCCACCACGCCCGCGGTGACGGCGAGGGTGTTCGTCCACACCGCGCCCGCGAGCGACTGGATGTCGCCAGGCTTGGGCGTGGGCAGCGACGCGCCCCACTGAGCGGCCCACACGTCGAGACTGCCGAGCCAGCCGCGGACGTTGTCGACCAGCTTCGGCAGCTGGTCCATGAGCTGGGACCACTGCTGGCTGAGGGCCGGCCACAGGAGACGCCCCATGAGGGTCAGCACCCCGATGACCAGGAGATAGACCCCGAGCACGGTCACCCCGCGCGGGATGCGGTGGCGCTCGCCCAGGCGCGCCGCGGGCAGGATCGCCGCGGCCACGATGAGCGCGGTGAAGGCGAGCAGCCAGATCTGCCAGGTCTTGACCACGATCCACACGACCGCGATCACCGTGAGGACCTGGAAGACCAGCGGCCACGGCAGGCGGCCCGAACGCAGCGTCGGCATCAGCGGTGGACGGTCCGCACCGCCGGGGCGCGCCGGTAGGCACAGCCCGCCATCCAGCAGCGGGCGCACTGGGCGAAGTCGTGATCGACCCGCGCGTCGGGGCCCGCCCCCACGAGCAGGGTGATGGTCTTCTCGGGCGTCATGAAGCACGCGGCGTTCAGCCGGACCCCGATCCGCGCCCCGTCCACGAACGGGAATAAAAGGTTTTGCTCGCCCACGTCCCAGCCGCCATACCCCGGACTGATCCGGTTGGTCACCCGCACCCCGCGCGCGATCCCCCCCTGACACAGGAGGTCGTTGAGGTGTTCGGCCAGGCTCTCGACCGCCCCCGACCCCACGCTGTCGAGCATGGCGGCCAGCGGCAGCTCACGCGCCTCCCACAACGCCGCCACCCGCGCCTCGAGCGCGCCGCCGATGGTGACCACGGCCCCGGCCACCTCGGCGACCGCTCCCCAGGCGCGCGCGATGCCCGGGATCGTGAACGCGGGACCGTCGGTCAGCGTGAGTCGATCGTCGGCCTCCTCCCCCACGGTGCTCCAGCGCACGACCGCCCGCGGCTCCATGAGGGACAGCCCCAGCGCGTGCGCCTCCTCGAACAGCGCGCGCACCTCCGGGCCGGGCACGTCGAGCCCGCGCCGGTAACCCTGGAAGCGCAGGACGTCGTCGGGGTCGACGGCGAGCGGGATGTCGCGGAGGATCTGCGGCGCGGACGGCGCCCGCGCCACGCTCATCGTCGCGCGCGGACGATCTCGGAGATGCGCCGGATGTGCTCGGGGTTCGACCCGCAGCAGGCGCCCACGATGTTGCAACCGGCCTCCAGCAGCGCCGGATAGTCGCGCGCCATCTCCTCCGGACCGAGCTCGTAGGTCACCGTGTCGCCGGTGGTGACCGGCAGCCCCGCGTTGGGATAGGCGACGAGCGGGGCGTCACCGCAAACCGCGCGCATCTCGCGGATGATCACGATCGCGCGGTCGGGGCCCCGCCCGCAATTCATGCCCACCACGTCGGCGCCGGCGGACAGCAGGCTCTTGGCGACCTCCCCCGGACTCTCCCCCCACATCGTGCGGTCGCGGTCGTGGCCTTCCTCGTACTGGAAGAACATGGTGGCCATGACGGGCAGGTCCGTCACCGCCTTGCACGCGCGGATGGCCGCCGTCGCCTCCTGGGGAAACATCATGGTCTCCACCGCGAAGAGATCGACGCCGCCCTCGGCCAGGGCCTCGGCCTGCTCGCGGAAGGTCGCCTCGTACTCCTCGTCGGTCACGCCGGCATCCAGCGCGTAGTCGAGGGGCAATCGGCTCGTGGGCCCGATGGAGCCCGCGACGTAGCCCTCGGCCGGCGCCACCGAGCGGGCCAGCCGCGCGCCCGCCGCGTTCAGCGCACGCGTGCGATCGCCCAGCGCGTACTCGTCGAGCTTGAGCCGGCTGCCTCCAAAGGTGTTGGTCTCGACGATGTGGCTGCCCGCGTCGAAGTAGCCCTTGTGAATGCCGGCCACCACGCCGGCGTGGGTGTCGTTCCACAGCTCGGGGCACGCGCCGTTGAGGAGGCCGGCCGCGAAGAGCATGGTGCCGTAGCCGCCGTCGAAGACCAGCCGCTCCCCCGCCTGCACCCGGCGAACGACGTCCCAGCCGCGCGCCTTCACGCGGAGGCCCGGGTCCCGACGAGCGCTTTCGCCTTGACGACGGCGAGGGTCGAGTCCCTGGCGTAGCCATCGGCCCCGATCTCGTCGGCGAACGCCTGGCTCACCGGCGCGCCGCCGATCATGACCTTGACTCGATCGCGCAGTCCGGCCTTGGCCAGCGCGTCGATCGTGCGCTTCATGCCGGGCATGGTGGTGGTCATGAGCGCGGAGATGCCGACGATGTCGGCGTGGTGCTCGCCCACCGCGGCCACGAACTTCTCGGGCGCCACGTCGCGCCCGAGGTTCACCACCTTGAAGCCCGCGCCCTCCAGCATCATGGCCACCAGGTTCTTGCCGATGTCGTGCAGGTCGCCCTGGGCGGTGCCGATGACCACCACGCCGAGGTGGTCGTCGGGGCGGGCGGCGGCGGTGATCAGCGGCTTGAGCAGGTCGAGCCCGGCGTACATGGCCCGCGCCGACAGCAACACTTGCGGCACGTAGTACTCGTTGCGGCGGAACTTCTCGCCCACCACGTCCATGCCGGGGATGAGGCCGCGGAAGATGAGGTCCTTGGGGTCCATGGCGAGCCCGAGCCCCTCCCGTGTCTTGCGGGCAACCGTTTCCCTGTCCCCGAGGATCAGGGCGCGGGACATGGTCGGATAGTCGAAATCTTCCGCGCTCATACGGCCACCCGACGGCACGAGAGGACCATGGGCGTGTTCTAACATGGCGACCGGAGGGGGGCAAGCTCGACGGCCGTCGGCGGTGGCGTCATGGCCGCCCGCCGTCCGAGCCGCCGGCGAAGGTGTGCTACTATCGCGGGCTAAATGAAGCTCCGCGTGCTTGGGGCCTTCGGCAGCGCCGGAATCGACCAGAAGCCTTCCGCCTTTCTCGTCAACGACCGCGTGCTCGTCGACGCGGGAACTGTGGCCGGTGCGCTGACTGTCCCCGAGCAGCTCGCCGTCAAGCACGCCGTCATCTCCCACGTCCACCTCGATCACGTCGTCGGCCTCGCCTTCCTCACCGACACGCTCTCGTCGTGCGGCGAGGAGCGCTCGGTCACGGTCACGAGCATCGCCCCCGTGGTGGACGCGCTCCGCGACAGCGTGTTCAACAACCTCGTCTGGCCCAACTTCGCGGCCATCCCCAGCCGCGAGGCGCCGGTGGTGCGTTACCGCACGCTGGCCGAGGACGTGGCCCAGCCCGTGGAAGACCTTTGGGTGACTCCGGTGGCGGTGAGCCACAGCGTGCCGGCGGCCGGCTTCATCGTCCACGACGGCGGGCGCGGCTTCGTCTACTCCGGCGACACCGGTCCCACCGACGCCCTGTGGAAGGCCATGCGCGAGCAGCGGGGCCTGGGCGCGGTCGTGCTCGAGTGCGCGTTCCCCAACCGCCTGGGCACGCTGGCCGAGCGGTCCAAGCACATGACCCCGGCCCTCATCCAGCGCGAGCTGGACAAGCTCCCCCCCGACGTCCCCGTCTGGATCTTCCACATCAAGCCCCCGTTCTACGAAGAGACCGCGGAGGAGCTCTCGCGCCTCGACGCCCGCGACCGCATCGTGATCCTGGAGCAGGACAAGATTTACAATATCTGAATTACCCCATGGGGGGTGCGAGACGCACCCCCCAAACCCCCTGTTGTTTTTCGCTGCATCGAAGGCGGCGTCTTCGTCGCGAGGGCGTGTCGGCCGCCAATCAACACACACGGCAGGCGACAGCCGTCGTGCACGAACAACCGATCTCGAGGGCCGACTTCGATGGTTTATCCGGCAGGGACCGGGACGGTGAGGTCGTCGGGCAGGAGCACGACCATATCGCTGCTGATCTCGACGCGGACGCGGTCGCCGAGGCGGAAGATGGACGCCTCGGCGGCGGGCCGCTCGACGCGGACGGCGTCACCGGCCCCGATGTCGATCTCGTACACATAGCGGGCGCCCTCGAAGACCCGCAGCGCGACCTGGCCGGGAATGCCCGGCCCGCGGGCCATCGCCGCCTCGGTGATCGACAACGTTTCCGGGCGGAGCACGAGCAGGCCGCGGCTCCCCTCGCGGAACGCGCCGATCCCCGGCACCGGCACGCGGTCTCCCCGCCGCGTCTCCACCACCACCCCGAGGTCGCGGACTTCCACCACCCGCACCGGCAAGAAGTTGGCGGGACCGAGCGCTTCGGCGACGACGCGACTCACCGGCCAGCGATAGAGACTCTCGGGATCGCCGACCTGGAGCAGGCGGCCACCGGCCACGATCGCGATCCGGTCGGACAGCGCCATCGCGTCGGCGGCGTCGCGGGTGGCGCAGATGGTGGTCACCGCGAGGTCGCGATGCAACCGGGCCAGTTCGAGCCGGAGCGTCTGGCGGGTGAGCGGATCGAGATGGGCCAGCGGCTCGTCGAGCAGGAGCACCCGCGGCTCGACCGCGAGCGCCCGCGCCAGCGCCAGCCGTCGCTGGCCGTCGAGCGTGAGCGCGGTGGGAAGGCGATCGCGCTCGGCGGCGAGGCCGAGACGGGTGGTCACCACCTCGACGCGCCGCTCGATCTCGGCGCGCGCCATGGGGAGTTGCTCGAGCCCGAACGCCACGTGACGTCGCACGGTGAGGTGCGGCCACAAGGCCCCCTGATGGAACACGTAGCCGATGCCGCGGGCTCGGGGCGGAAGGCCGCCGATGTCCGCGCCGTCGACCAGCACGCGACCCCGGCTCGGCGGCAGAAACCCGGCCACCGCGCGCAGGATGGCCGTCTTGCCCGAATGCGGCGGCCCCACGAGCGTGAAGAACTCGCCGTACCGGACGTGCAGCGAGACGTCGACGAGATGCGGCGGGGGCCCGGCGTCGGTGGACAGCGATTCGAGGCGGACGTCGACGAGGGGCCGGGTCGCGTGCTCGCTCAGGGGCGCGTGCCCCCCACACGCGCTTCGACGGCGGGCAGCGCGTCGAGCACCACGTCGCCCACGACCTGAAGGCTGCGGGCCGAGACCTTGTCGAGGGTGTCGCCGGCCGTGTGCCAGGCGGGAAAGTCGAAGTCGATGAGGAGGGCGGCGGGCACGCCGGCGCTCAGGAACGGCGCGTGATCGTCTTCCAC
>DATHGT010000338.1:0-17655 GCA_035317605.1 Candidatus Acidiferrum sp.
CCCCGACGCGCAGCCCCCGTCCTCATCGTTGCCCCCTTCCGCCCGTTACCGCCGGGCTTGACAATACTCATCAATTGTTTAGTATATAGAGCGCGTCGGAGTGCTCCTCCGCGGGTCGTGGGCGGTTTGGAGCGTGGTCACCAGAGCGAAGCTCAGGAGGCGAATGAAATGGCGCGCCGCAATCTCTCTCCCGCCGCTGCCGAGAACGCTGCGCCGCTCAGGCTCGCCGACGTCGACATCGTCGCGGAGGTCGACGAGGGTGAGGACACCACCAGGATCGAGGGGGCCGCCGTGGCCGCGCTGCTCGACGTGGCGGCAGACACCGAGCGGTTGCTCGATCCCGAAGACATCTCGCTCGAACTGGACCACGTCGCCGACGTCCTCGGCGCCCTGGCCGAGCGCACCCAGTCGCCGACGGCCGGCGCGCTGTTCCTGGCCGAGCACTGTCTGAGACGACTGGCCGCTCGCGTCGACGCCTTGCGACCGGGCGCGCGGGCCCGCGCCCGACGCTTCGTGATCACCACCACCGTCCGCGAGGTGCTCCGCGACTACGCCGTGGGCGGCGTGTCGAGTCGCCGGTGGCGTCAGCGCTTCCGCGCCTTCCACACCTCTTCGCACGGCCATTGCCGCGCCCAGTCCAGCGTCACGTAGGGATAGCGCGTAGCGGCGTCCGCGCGAGGACGAACCTCGATCAGATCTTCGACCTCGAACCCCGAGCGCCGGAGCAGCCTGATCCAGTCGCCGTGCGAGAGGTGGAACTCGACGCCCTGATGGTCCGGCCACTCCATGCGGTACATGCCGAAAGCCGGGCGCAGCAATCGTTCCGTCGCCGCGACGTCCTCTTCCGCCGGCACGCACAGCATCAGCAGGAACGAGTTGACGAGGAAGACCAGCCGGCCTCCCGGCCGCAGCAGCCGCGCGGCCTCCGGGACCCAGCGCTCGGGATCGGCCCACAGACACGCCCCGTACTCGGAGATCGCGAAATCGAAGCTCGCGTCGGGATAGGGGACGGTCTCGGCGTTGCCGTGAAGGAGCGGAAAGTCGAGCGCGTGCTCCCGCTGGAGTCGCTGCGCCGTCGCGAGCTGCGCCTCGGAGTTGTCGATGCCCACGACCCGCGCGCCGCGCCGGGCCAGCCACGCCGAGACGTACGCGGTCCCACAGCCCAGCTCGATCGCGTCCTTCCCGGCGAGACCCTCGGGGAGCATGCCGACCTCGGACTCGGAGACGCTGAAGATTCCCCATACCGGCGCCTCGCGCGCCCACCGCCGCTCCCCGGACGCGACGTACTTCGCCGCCCAGTCGTCCCACAGCCCGCGGTTGCGCACCACGTGCTCGGGCAGGCCCCACGGCTCTTCAGCCAAGATGCTTCTGGATTCGCATGCCGTCGATCGCGATGAAGCCGGTCACCAACCTTTGCTCATCATCAAATCGGAGACTCGTTGTCGGCAGAATAGGGCGCAACGACGGCCGGCGCAAGGGTACGCCCGGAATCCGGACCACTGCTTGTTGACAACGCGGCGCTTCGCACTGTATCGAAGGGGCGCCGTCCGATCCGTCTGTCCTGGGAGGGCTTATATGTTGCTTGGGCTGCGCTGTCTCTTCTCTTCGGACTAGCCATGGCCGACGTGTTCATTTCATACAAGTCGGAGGATCGCTCCAGCGCGGAATTGATCGCGCGCGCGCTCGAGGTCGAAGGGTTCACGGTGTGGTGGGATCCAGACCTGCAATCGGGTCAGGACTACCAGGAGGTCATCGACACCAACCTGCGCACCGCCCTCGCCGTGGTCGTGCTGTGGTCACCGCTGTCGGTCAAGTCACGCTGGGTGCGTTCTGAGGCGACGGTCGGCGACCGCCAGGGTGCGCTGCTCCCCGTGATGGTCGCCGCTTGCGATCGGCCGGTCGCGTTCGAGCTGGTACAGACCACCGACCTCACCCTCTGGCGCGGTAACCGTGACGCACCGGAATGGCGCCGCTTCATCGACGCTGTGCGCGCCACACTGACCAAGCGTCGGGCGCAGGCGGCGTCGGCGAGTCCGCCCGCACCGATGGCGGCCTCGGATCTCGAGGGGCTGTTCTGGTCATCGATCAGGGACAGCGCCGATCGGTCGGATTTCGAGAGCTACCTGAGTCGCTATCCCAACGGCCATTTCTCGGATCTGGCCCGCACTCGGCTGAAGGTCGGCAAGGGGCCGACGAAGGCTCTGATCGCGAGGCACAAGGCCCTGATCGCGCTGGGGGCCGCCGTCGTGGTCATCGGCGCGGCACTGGCGCTTTCTCAGGGAATTCTGAAGCGTACTCCGACGGTACCCAACGCACCGCCAACGGCGCCGACGGGCACGCCGATCGCCGCCTCCGACAAGGTGATCGAGATCTGGTTCGGCGGCAGTCCACACCAGTCGGAGCTGCCCTCGGCCGCCCTCTCGTCGACGATCCTCGACACCGCGCGCGCGCTCGGTTACAAGGTCAACTCACGCGGCCTCTACGCGACCGATTTCATGCCGGAGCTCCTCAAGGCCCTCGCGTCCGGAAATCCGCCCGACGTCGTCTTTGTCGACAACTACCTGCACGTCATCGGAGGCACGACCGCACTGGGCACGTTCACCGGCATGCAATCCGATGCGCGTCTGCGGCCGCAGCTGGTGAGGGTCAACGAGGCCTTGGGCGACCTGGGGCGCGGCTGGACTTTCCTGCTCGGGGCCTCGCCGGATCACGCCGGCGCCGATACGCTGGTTGCCGAGCTGAGCGGCTGCCCGACACCGCTGGGTGCACTTGGGGAGGAATCACTGCGCACGCTGCAGCTGCAAGCCGAGTCGGCGGCGCGGGGCTTCCTGCAGTGCGTGGCGGACCCCGCGCTCTACGATCGGGCTGCGCTGACACGCGACTGTGCGAAGCAGCAGACCCATCTTCGGAGAGTGTCCGTGTGCCGGATCACGGCGGCGGCGAAGCTGGCCCTTGTGGAGACGGCGGCAGCCATCGCCGGTGAGCACGAGGTCGGGCGCCGTTCCATCGTCTCGGTCCACCGCTTCGATGACGGCTGGCGGGTGCTCGTCGTGAGCGGCGATGCGGTCAGCACGGGCACGACGGCTGGGCAGTGGCGCGCGCTCGCCCCGAGATTCACCCGCTCCCGTACAGCGCCGGCGCAGGCGTCACTGCAGACACCGGACGGCGTCTTGCCCAGCCCGCCCGCCGGCCAGCGCTTCGGCGACTTCACCTGGCTGCCCGCCCAGGGCCCCGCCATCGGGCAGTTCGTCGAGTTGAACTACGCGAACGACACGCGGCTCTTCCTCGTCGGCCCAGCCGAGGGTCGGCTCAGCACCGGGAAGCTGATCACCACCAATGGCGCATGGCGCTGGCGCGTGTGGACCGTCGGCTCCGACGGGGCGGTCGTCTTGTCAGAGACCAGATCGTTTCAGCACTGACCCTTGGCGAGCGCGCGCCCCTTCCGGCGGCGCGACGCATTCGCCCGAAAGGAATTGGCCTCAGCGCGCGGAGGGGTGCCCGTGACGCCAGAGGCGTTCGCGGGTGAGCGGCATCTCTCTCGGGTTGGCATCGCCTCGCGCACGGAGCACGTCGGCGATGGCATTGGCGATGGCGGCGGGAGCGGGGAGCGTACCCCCCTCGCCGGCGCCCTTGACGCCGAGCGGGTTCAGCGGCGAGGGGGTCACCACGTGGAGCACTTCGAAGCTCGGCACGTCGGAAGCGCGCGGGAGCGCGTAGTCCATCAGGGTGCCGGTCACCATCTGGCCTGACGCGTCGTAGACGATCTCTTCGAGCAGCGCGTTGCCGATGCCGTGGGCGATGCCGCCGTGGACCTGGCCCTCGACGATCATCGGGTTGATCATGACGCCGCAGTCGTCGACGGCGACGTAGCGCAGGATACGCACCGCGCCCGTCTCCGGGTCGACCTCGACGATCGCCGCGTGGGCTCCGCTCGAGTACGTCGACTGGAGCACGCGCACGAAGCCCGACGCTTCGAGGCCGGGATCCATGCCGCCGGGGAGCGCGTAGCCAGGACGCGGCGCCGACGCGATCGCGGCCACCGCGGCGAGCGAGAGTCCGCGCCCCGGCACCCCGCGGACCGAGATCACGCCGTCCTCGATCGTCAGGTCTTCCGGCGCGGCTTCCAGCTCCGCCGCCGCCACGGCCAGGGCTTTCTTCCGCACTTCGGCGGAGGCGTGGGCGGCGGAGGTTCCGGCCAGCACGGCCACCCGGCTCGCGAACGTGCCGACACCCTGGGGAATGCCGTCGGTATCGCCCGGCACCACCACGACGTCGTCGAGCGGGACCGAGAGGCCGTCGGCCACGATCTGCGCGAGCGTGGTCTCGTGAGCCTGGCCCTGGCTGGAGGCGCCCGAGAACACGAACACGCGCCCGCCGGGATCGACGCGCACACGAATCCCTTCGTAGGGGCCGAGACCCGTGTCCTCGACGAACAGCGAGACGCCAATGCCGATCGCGCGGCCCTCGGTCCACGCGCGCTCCCGCGCGACCGCGAAGTCCTTCCAGCCGATGGCTTCGGCGGCACGGCGCAGGCACTCCGGATAGTTCCCGCTGTCGTAGCGGCGCGGACTGTTGTCGCGGGAGACGATCCCCACGTCGTAGGGAAACTCGTGCGCCTGGATGAGATTGCGCTCGCGGATGGCGACCCGATCGAGACCCAGGCGTTCGGCGGCGAGATCGAGCATCCGCTCCATCACGAACACCGCCTGCGGCCGGCCCGCGCCGCGCACCGGCGTCACCGGCACCCGGTTCGTGTAGAGCGCGGTCAGCGTCACCTCGTAGTTCGGCACGCGGTACGGCCCCGGCACGCTGACCGAGGTGATGAGCGGCACGATGATCCCCCACGAGACGAAGGCCCCGCAGTCGTGGACGAACGAATCGCGCAGCGCCACGATGCGGCCGTCGCGGGTGAGCCCCAGCTCGACCTCGTGACGCTGATCGCGCTCCTGGGTGGCCGCGAGCAGGTGCTCGTGACGGGTCTCCAGGCAGCGGACGGGACGGCCGAGCGTCCGGGCCAGCAGCGGAATCAGGACGTCCTCGGGATAGACGATGCCCTTCGGCCCGAAGCCGCCGCCGATGTCGCGCGTCACCACGCGCACCGCGTGCTCGCCGAGGCCGAGATAGCGCGCGAGGATCCGGCGCAGGATCTGGGGCGACTGGGTCGTCGACCACACGGTCATCTGCGAGAGGTCGGCGTCCCAGCGCGCGGCGATGCCCCGGGTTTCCATCGCCATGCCGGCCCCGCGGTGCAGCAGGAAGCGCTCGCGCAGCACGAGGTCGGCGCCGGCCAGCGCGCCCGCCACGTCGCCCACGTGCTGGGTGTAGCGCGCGGCCACGTTGCCGCCGGCGTGCACGCGCGGCCCGTCCGGCTTCAGCGCGTCGTCCATGGACGCGACGGCGGGAAGGACCTCGTACTCGACCGACAACGCCTCCAGCGCGTCCTCGGCCTGCGCCCCGCTCTCGGCCACCACGCACGCCACCGCCTGCCCCGGATAGGAGACGATCGCCTGCGGAAGCAGCTCGGGACACGCGGGATTCATCAGGCTCGAGTGCGGCACCAGCAGCGGCAACCGCTCGTACGCGGCGACCTCCGCGGGCAGCATCACGTGCACCACCCCGGCGCCGCGACGGGCCGCGTCCGCGTCGACGCGGACGATCCGCGCGTGCGCGTGAGGGCTCCGCGCGACCGCGACGTGCAGCATCCCCGGCAGCGCGACGTCGCCGACGTACTGGCCGCGTCCGGTCACCAGCCGCGGGTCTTCGCGCCGCCGCACGCTCGCGCCGAAGAGTCTCTCGCTCATATGCCGTGTGATAGTCTCACGGCGCGCGGCGGCAATGCGTTGCGGAGCTGCTGGATGCAAGGTGGCGGAGGGCCGCGACCGCCGGATGACCGCGGATGGGCAACGCAAAGACCGCGACAAGCGCGCTGGGGGGGTATGGGGGGAGCCGTAGGGGCCCCCCATCTACTTAAGGAGCATCGCGATGAAGATCACGGACGTGCAGCTCACGTTGTTCGCCTGGGACGACATTCCGGCTACCACGTATGGCCGGCACACCGGCCGGTTCAGCGGCACGAGCCAGCTGGGTCTGGTCACGATCACGACCGATCAGGGCGTGCAGGGCCACGCGTTCCTGGGCTCGGCGATGCGGGGCGCGCACCTCGACGGGCAGTCGCTGATCCAGTTCCTCAAGCCGACCGTGCTCGGCCAGGATCCGCTGGAGCGCGAGCGGTTGTATCAGGCGATGTGGCAGAAGAACCGCCAGACGACCTACCGCGCGATCGGGGCGGTGGACATCGCGCTCTGGGACATCGCGGGCCAGGTCGCGGGGTTGCCGATTCACCGACTGCTCGGCTCGTATCGCGACCGGGTGCCGGCGTACGCGAGCTCGGCGGTGCTGCCGGGCAAGGAGGCGTACGCCGACGAGGCCGTGCATTTCAAGACCGACGGCTGGACCGCGTACAAGATCCACCCGCCGACCGATCCGGTCGTGGACATCGAGGTGTGCCGGGCCGTGCGCGGCGCCGTGGGCGACCGGTTCACGGTCATGCTCGACTCGACGTGGGCGTATCAGTTCCCGGAGGCGCTCCGCGTCGGCAAGGTGATCGAGGAGCTGGGCTACCACTGGTACGAGGACCCGCTGGCCGACGACGATCTCCTGAGCTACGTGAAGCTCAAGCAGCATCTGGCCATCCCGATCCTGGCCACCGAGTATTCGCCGGGTGGGCTCACGGCGTACGCGCCGTGGCTCGTCCACCAGGCGACGGACTACCTGCGCGGCGACGTCGCCGTGAAGGGCGGCATCACCGCGCTCGTGAAGGCCGCGCACCTCGCCGAGGCGTTTCACATGAACTACGAGGTCCATCACGGCGGCAACTCGCTCAACAACGTGGCCAACCTGCACGTCATCATGGCCATCCGGAACTGCGAGTTCTTCGAGGTGCTGCTGCCGGCCGGCGCTCAGAAGTACGGGCTGGTGCAGGACATCGAAGTCGATCGCCAGGGCTTGGTCCACGCCTTCAACGAGCCGGGCCTGGGCGCGACGATCGACTTCGCGCTCATCGAGCGAAAGAAAGTCGCTGTATTGGCGTAGACGTGTTGTCGAGGAGCGCCCCGGCTTAGCCGGGGCGTGACGAGCGTTGGGGGGTTTGGGGGGCCATTTCGGGGTCCCCCATCCGGTCAATCGACCGGGACGAAGATGCAGTGGCGGATCTTGGCGTCGACGGCTTTCGACAGATGGCCTTTGCCGGTCGTGTCCTCGACCAGGATGACCTCGCCGGCGCCGATCACGCGGGCCTCGCCGTCACTCGCGGTGATCTGCACGCCGGCGTCGAGGTTGATGATGTACTGCCGGCGCGGCGCGGGGTGCCAGTCGAGATCGTAGGCGGGCTGGACCTGGCGAAAGATGATCCCGGTCGCGGGCAGGCGCTTGGAGAGCTTGCCGGCTCGGCCTTCCTCCACCCATTCGACTTCGATGTCGCGGAAGTGCGACTGGCCGTTGGCGTCGGTGTAGAGATTGTGGATGCGCATGTAGATCTCCTTTCCGGAACGCAGGGACTATAGCCGAACTGACTCGAGCCCACATTTTCAATTTTGAAAGGCGCACGGACGGGGCCATAATCGCGCCCTCCGCAAGAAGATAGGTGGCGGCAGCTTCTCGCTGGTGAGGGGACGACATGCGTAGACTGGTGACCGCGCTGGCGTTGGTGATCCTCCCCTTCGTCCTCTCCCTCGCGCCGACCGCCCAAGCGGCGATCAATTTCGTCGCCGACCTCGGCGCCAACGAGGTCGACGGCGGCGCCGGGGTGTCGCTCAGCATCACCACCACGGCGGCGGCGCCGGTCGGAGCCAGCATCATCATCCTGTCGTCGGGGAAGGGTGACGTCACCCCGTCCGCGACCACGTGCACGGACAGCGCGGGCAACACGTACACGACCGACGTGACCCAGGCGAATTCCTTCTTGAGCGCCATCTGCGCCACGCATCGAATCGCGACCGCGTTGCCGTCCGGGTCGATCCTCACGGTCACCTGGACGGCACCCGGCTTCCCCCTCGCCGGCCGGGCGCGCGCCTTCGCGGTCACGGGACTTGCGAGCGCGCCGCTCGACCGGACCATGGCCGCCGCTGGTATTTCCACGTCGCCGTCGAGCGGCGCGACGGCGGTGACCACACAGGCGGAAGAGCTGCTGGTCGGTCTCATCAACGACCTCAGCCACAACGTCGCCGGCGCCGGCTTCAGCGCGGGGACCAATGGCACGGTGAACAACTGCGCGACGAGCGGAAGCCCCACGTACAGCGCGCGGCCGGGCGTGGGTGCCGCGGCCCCGTCGCTGTTCTCGATGTACTGCATCGTGGCGGCCACCAGTGCCTACCAGGCTCAAGCCACCACGAACTCGACCTGGCAAGCCCTGCTGGCAACCTACAAAGCTCTGCTGGCGCCGCCCACGATCTCGAAAGCCTTCGGCGCCTCGACGATCATCGTCAACGCGTCGACGACCCTGACCTTCACGCTGTCGAATCCCAACCCCGTCACCCCGTTGACCGGCGTGGGCTTCACCGACATCCTGCCCGCCGGGCTGTCCGTCGCGACGCCCAACGGCCTCACCGGCTCGTGTGGCGGCGGGACGATCACGGCGACCGCCGGGACGAACAGCATCACGCTCGCCGGCGCGACGCTCGCGGGCGGCGCCTCCTGCAACTTCGCGGTCAACGTGATCGCCACGACCGCCGGCACGAAGAACAATTCCACCACCCCCGTCACGTCAGTCGAGGCCGGCCCGGGCAACGTCGCCACCGCGTCCATCGACGTGGTCGCCCTCGTGCCGCCCACGATCGCGAAGGCCTTCGGCGCCGCGTCGATCAACACCAACGCCTCGACGACCCTGACCTTCACGCTGTCGAATCCCAACGCGGGCTTCCCGTTGACCGGCGTCGGCTTCATCGACACGCTGCCCGCGGGGCTGGTGGTCTCGACACCGAACGGCCTCACCGGCTCGTGCGGCGGCGGCACCATCACCGCGACCGCGGGGAGCAACGCCATCTCGCTCGTCGGCGCGACGCTCGCGGCTGGCGCCTCCTGCACGTTCGCGGTCAACGTCACCGCCACGACCGCCGGCACGAAGAACAATTCCACCACGCCGGTCGCCTCCATCGAGGCGGGCGCGGGCAACTCCGCCACGGCGTCCATCAACGTCGTCGCCGTCGTGCCGCCCACGATCTCGAAGGCCTTCGGCGCCGCGACCCTCAACATCAACAGCACCACGACCCTGACCTTCACGCTGGCGAATCCGAACGCCGGGTCGTCGTTGACCGGAGTGGGCTTCACCGACACGCTCCCCACGGGGCTCGTGATCGCCACGCCCAACGGTCTCACGGGCTCGTGCGGCGGCGGCACCATCACGGCGACGGCGGGCACCTCCACCATCTCCCTCACCGGGGCGACGCTCGCGGCCGGCGCCTCCTGCACCTTCGCGGTCAACGTGAACGCCTTGACCATCACCACCGGGACGAGGAACAACACCACGACTCCGGTCACCTCCGTCGAGGGAGGCCCGGGCAACGCGGCCACCGCGTCGATCAACATCGTCGCGCTCGCGCCGCCCACGATCGCCAAGACGTTCGGGGCCGCGACCATCAACGCCAACGCCACGACCACCCTGACCTTCACGCTGTCGAATCCCAACGCCTCCTCGTTGACCGGTGTCGCGTTCAGCGACACGTTGCCCGCCGGGCTCGTGGTGGCGACGCCCAACGGCCTTACCGGCTCGTGCGGCGGCGGCCTGATCACGGCGCCGGCGGGCGGCAACACCATCGGCCTCTCGCTAGCGACGCTCGCGGGCGGCGCCTCCTGCACCTTCGTGGTCAACGTGACCGCCACGACCACCGGAACGAAGAACAACACCACCGGCCCCGTCAGCGCCGCCGAGTCCGGCCCCGGCGGCACGGCCAGCGCATCCATCGCCGTCGGGGCGGCGGCCGTCCCCGCGCTCTCGACGTTCGGGCAGGCGCTGGTCGTGTTGATCGTCGTCCTGAGTGGGCTGATGTTCCTCCGGCGGCGGCTCGCCCCGGGTCGCTGATGCTGTCGGCGCTGAATCTCAAGGGCAAGACGGCGCTCGTCACGGGGGCCAGCCGCAACATCGGCCGCGCCATCGCGCTGGCCTTCGCGGCCGAGGGCGCCGACCTCGTGCTGAACACGCGCGCCAACGGCGACGAGCTGGAGGCGGTGGCCGCCGACTGCCGGAAGGCCGGCATCCGCGTCGTCACCGTGCTCGCCGACGTCGGCGACCCCGCCGCGGTCGAAGCGATGGTGAAGACGGGGCTGGCCGAACTGGGAGCGATCGACGTGCTCGTGCACAACGCGGCGATCCGCCCGCACAAGTCGATCGAGGAGACGTCGCTCGAAGAATGGCACCGCGTGATGGCGGTCGATCTCCACGCGGCGTTCTACCTCGCCCGCGCGATCGTTCCCGGCATGAAGCAACGGCGGCAGGGCAGCATCATCGCGCTCGGGGGCCAGTCGAGCATCACCAGCCGGGCGAACACGTCCGCGGTGACGACCGCCAAGCACGGGCTGCTCGGCCTCATTCGCGCGTTGGCCGCCGAGCTGGGCCCGTTCGGCATCCGCGCCAACATGGTCCTGCCCGGCTACATCGATACCGAGCGCCGCTACGCCGAGTGGTACCCGGAGTTTCGCCAGGCTCCGCCCGGCGCCGCCGAGCAGCTCGAAAAGATCCCGCTCCGACGCCTCGGCCGTCCCGAGGACATCGCCAATGCCTGCGTCTTCCTCGGCTCCGACGCCTCCGCCTACGTCACCGGCGACACGATCCGGGTGATGGGTGGAAGAGTCATCTAGCCCGGAGGCGCCGCCCCAGGGACTGGCGTTTTTCGGCCCGTTGGCGTAACGTTGCGGCCAGGCGCGGGACAGCCCGCGCACATTCAGGAGACAGGAGACCCGCCATGCCAAAGATCAAGCACATCGCGCTGTCGACGCAGGACGTGGACAAGACGGCCAAGTTCTACATGGACGTCTTCGGCATGAAGGAGATCGCCAAGCTCGACGGCCCGGGCGCCAAGGGCTACTACCTGAGCGACGGCGACCTCAACCTGGCCATCCTGAACTTCAAGAGCGACGCGGTGGCCGGCGTCGAGCGCGGCAAGGCGTGGAGCGGCATCCACCACATCGGCTTTCAGGTCGAGAGCCTCGAGGAGATCGCCGAGAAGCTCAAGGCGGCCGGCTCGGAGCCCCGCCACGACGTGAACGCGGCGCTCGGGGTCGGAGAGGGACGGCGCCACGGCGGCAACGTCGAGGTCAAGTACAACGGCCCGGACAACGTCATGGTCGACGTGTCGGAGACCGGCTGGGTCGGCACGTCCGGCCTGGGTTATTGATCGGGTCCCGACTCCACACCGCTTCATCCGCACACGCGAGCGCCCCGGTTCGTCCGGGGCGCTCGTCGTTTCCACGACATCGACGCGAAGGAGCGCTGATCCCTTGAAGACCCAATTCCATCGTTGCCGCCGGGTGGCCGTCCTGCTCGGATTCCTCGCGGTCGTCGGCGTCGGCGCCCCGGCGTGGGGCGCCGACGGGCAGATGACGTGGGCCGTGCACGTGTCGCTGGCGCCGACGTGGCTCGACCCCGCCGAGACGCCCGGGCTCATCACCCCGTTCATGGTCTTGTACGCCATCCACGACGCGCTGGTGAAGCCCATGCCCGGCAACGCGATGGCGCCCAGCCTGGCCGAGTCGTGGAAAGCGTCGCCCGACGGGCTCACCTACACGTTCTCGCTCCGCCGGGGCGTGAAGTTCCACAACGGCGACCCCGTCACCGCCGAGGACGTGAAGTTCTCGTTCGCGCGCTACAAGGGCGCCGCCAACAAGCAGTTCAAGGACCGCGTGGCCGGCGTCGACGCCATCGACCCGCAGACCGTGCGCTTCCGCCTCAAGCAGCCGTGGCCCGACTTCCTCACGTTCTACGCGACCCCCGCCACCGGCGCCGCGTGGATCGTGCCCAAGAAGTACCTCGAATCGGTCGGCGACGAGGGCTTCAAGAAAGCTCCCGTGGGCGCGGGACCCTATCGGTTCGTCGCCTTCAAGCCCGGGGTGGAACTGACCCTCGAGGCCTACGAGCAGTACTGGCGCAAGGCGCCGTCGGTCAAGCGCCTGGTCTTCCGCTCGATCCCCGACGACACCACCCGTCTGGCCATGCTCAAGCGCGGCGAGGCCGACATCGTCTACTCGCTGCGCGGCGTGCTCGGCGACGAGATTCGCCGGACGCCGGGACTCACGTTCAAGCCGACGCTCACCACGTGGGCCGAGTGGATCCTCTTCACGGAGCAGTGGAACCCGCGCTCACCCTGGCACGACCGCCGCGTCCGCCTCGCCGCCGCTCACGCGATCGACCGCCAGGCCATCAACCAGGCGGAGTACCTCGGCGGAGCCCGCGTGACCGGCAGCATCATTCCGCACACGATGGAGTTCGCGTGGCAGGCGCCGCTCTACACGTACGACCCCGCGAAGTCCAAGGCGCTCCTCGCCGAAGCGGGCTATCCCAACGGCTTCGAGGGCGGCGCCATCGCCACCGACATGGCCTACGTCACGGTGCTGGAAGCCGCCGCGAACTATCTCCAGGGCGTCGGCATCCGAGTGACCGTGCGCGGGCTGGAGCGCGCGGGCTTTCTCAAGGAGAACGCGGAAAAGAAGCTCCGGCCACTCGTGCGCACGGCGTCGGGCGCGGCCGGCAACGCCTCGACCCGCATCGAAGCCTTCGTGATCTCGGAGGGGATGTACGCGTACGGGGGCTATCCCGACATCGACGGGCTCTTCCGCGAGCAGGTCACCGAGCCGGACCGCAAGAAGCGGGAGGCCACTCTGCACCGGATCCAGCAGCTCATGCACGAGCGGGTGATGTTCCTGCCGATGCTGGAACCGGCCTTCCTGAACGGCGTCGGTCCCCGCGTCGCCGAGTCGGGGCTCGGCCTCATCACCAATCATCTCTACTCAGCCCCGTTCGAGGAGCTGAAGCTCAAGTAGCTGACGCGAACTCCGCCAGGCGCAGGAACTCCTCGAAGTACTCGGGGAACGTCTTGCGCACGCAGCCGGGATCGTTGATGCGCACGGACACCCCGCCGAGCGCGGCCAGCGAGAAGCACATCCCCATGCGGTGATCGTCGTAGGTGTCGATGGTGGCCGCCTTCAGGGCGGCCGGTGGCGTCACCTTCAGGTAGTCGTGGCCGTCCTCCACCCGGGCGCCGAGCTTGCGCAACTCCGCGGCCATCGCGGCCAGCCGGTCCGTCTCCTTCACGCGCCAGTTGCCGATGTTGCGAAGCGTGCTCGTGCCCTCGGCGAACAGCGCCAGCACCGCGGCGGTCATGGCGGCGTCCGGGATGTGGTTCAGGTCCGCGTCGAGCGCGCGGAGCTTCGAGCCCGCCCGCGCGCCGGCCTCGATCCAGCCGTCGCCCAGGCGGACGGTGGCGCCCATGGCCTCGAGCACCTCGGTGAATCGCACGTCGCCCTGGATGCTGCCGCGCCCCACCCCCTCCACCCGCACCACGCCGCCGCTGGTGATCCCGCTGATGGCGCCCGCGGCGAGAAAGTACGAGGCCGACGACGCGTCGCCCTCGACGTGGATCTCGCCCGGCGACCGGTACGGCCCCGCCGGCACCGTGAAGCTCGACCACTCCGCGCGCGTGGACGCCACCCCGAAGCGCCGCATGAGGTTCAGCGTGATGTCCACGTAAGGCTTCGAGACGAGATCGCCCTCGACGGCGAGGGTGCCGCCCCCCGCGAGGGGCAGCGCGATCAGCAGGGCGGTCACGTACTGGCTCGACACGTTGCCGCGCACGCGCGCGGCGATCGGGCTCGCCATCGCGGCCGGGCCGATCTCGAGCGGCGGATATCCGTCCTGACCGAGATAGGTGATCTCCGCCCCGAGACCCCGCAGGGCGTCGACGAGGTCGCGGATGGGGCGCTCGTGCATGCGCGGCACCCCCGAGACCCGGTACCGCCCGCCCGAGAACGCCAGCGCCGCGGTGAGCGGCCGCACCGCGGTCCCGGCGTTGCCGAGAAACAGATCGGCCGACTTGGTGGGGAACGTTCCGCCGGCGCCCTTCACCCGGTAGTCGTGATCGTGCACGGCCACGCAGGACACGCCGAGCTGGCCCAGCGCCGCGAGCATGTGGCCGGTGTCGTCGGCGTCGAGGAGGTCGCGCACCAGCGTCTCGCCGCTGGCGAGCGCGGCCAGCAGCAGCACCCGGTTCGAGATGCTCTTCGAGCCCGGCAGCCGCACCGTCCCCGAGAGCCGCCGGATCGGCGCGAGGTCGAGATGGTCCATGGCCTCTGTCCTCAACACGTTTGCCATCAGCTCACGTGTCCAGGCAGCGCACGCTCCAAAGCGGAGATGAGAGCGGGCAGCTCCTCGGTCACGATGCGCCAGATGATGTCGTAGTCGACGGTGTCGTAACCGTGAATGATTCGATGACGGTGTCGATCACTTCGCGCCACGGTATCTCCGCGTACCGAGCCCGCCCTTGCGTAGTCACTCGGCTCGCGGCTTCTCCAATGATTTGGACTAGGCGAGTGATCGCGAGCTGGAGCAAGCGTTCTGCAGCGAGACCGCTTCGGGTCCGGCCCTTGATCATCGCCACGGCCTCGCGGGCGTGGTCCAGCATGTGGCGCATCGGGACGCTGTCATCCCGCCTCGACATACAGCTCCTCGGCTTCGGACAGCACTTCCTCGCGAAAGTACTTGCTGAGCTCATTCGGTGTCCGCAGATCAGCGCGACGCCCCAGAAGATTCGACAGTTCTTCCTGAAGCCTGAAGAACGCGAATCCCGGAGTCTTCTCCGGCTTAAACTCGACGAGGACATCGATATCGCTCGACGGCGAAAAATCGGGGCGGAGTACCGAGCCGAACAGCGCCAGCCGTCGAATGTGATGGCGACGGCAAAAATTGGCGATCTCGCTGCGCGGGATGTCGATGCGCACGCGGCGCGACGTCATGGAGAGCCCCAGAATACAGAGAGCCTCGATGGCGTTCCCTTTTCTAAGTGTTCTCGCCACTTGCCGGAAGCCCTCAGTGTCACATTGAGACATCGTGCAAGATCAGCCACGGAACGTGTGTCCATTGTGCCAGTCCAGAAAATCTTTTGCTGGCTGATCCGCCAGCGTGGTGGGAACCAGCAATCGTGCCCCGTGTAGAGGATAGTAGCTGCGACCATTCCTATACTCTTTGCGTAGCCGGTCACCGACCACCAGCCGCAGCTCAGGCGTCACGGTGACGTATCCGGTATCGAAAAGACGATGAAGATCGGCCCTAAGCAAGAGCCCGTTGCAGACCTCATGAGGGCCGCTGTGGGCGTAGGAACGGATGTGAGCAGCCTCGAGAGCGGGAAGCGAATGTTCACCCGTCACGGCACATGCTCGACTGTAGGCATCGAGAACCGCAATCCGAAACGTTCCTTGGCCAAGGCGCGGTTCGACAATGCGTGGAGCGCCGTACCGATGACTGGGCTCAACCGAGAGCGGGAGGCCCGATAGCGGTGCGGCATCCACGACGGATGTTACGTGGTCGAGGCAGGCCTCCCAGACTCGTCGCCCCTCGCCTACAGTCAGATCGTATTTGACTGGCGTCTGCGTGCGAGGCTGCCAGTCTGCAGGTTGGGGGATCCAAGTGCCACGGGGAAAGAAGATGGGTGAAACGAGCTGAATACAGCCAATGTCATCGGAGCCGGTGCCCTCGTCATATCGGATGCGTTCTCGTATCGTCTTGATACGAGTTCGCAGCTCCTCGAAAGAGGAGCACCCATTCCCCAGGCCGAATGCCTCCCATGCCAACCA
Organism: Candidatus Acidiferrum sp.; assembly: GCA_035317605.1. Classification (GTDB taxonomy): domain Bacteria; phylum Methylomirabilota; class Methylomirabilia; order Rokubacteriales; family CSP1-6; genus DATHGT01. The sequence continues at coordinate 15,835 of DATHGT010000338.1, forward strand.
ATCGGGAAGCTTGGAAAACTGAGCAAAGTAGGCAAAGCCACAGATCGCGTTATGAGGCGCGCGGAGCTTGAACAGGAATGGCGAGAACCGAGGCGCGCGGAAGGAGCGGCGTGCAGAGGGTGTCCAGAAATTGAGTTCGGTGAGCTCCGGGCGCTCCTCGAGGAAGCTGTACCACCCCTCGTCCGTAATTGCGACGGTCCCGATCACCGGCGAGTTCGCGCTCAACTGCCACCACAAGAGAGCGGCCCGATCGGCCGCTTGCGGCTGGCGAACTGATCACCCGTCCTCCCTGCCCGCGCCATTCCGACCCCCCAAGCCTGTGTATACCGATGGTGGTCGGATACTTTATCCGAAGCTTCGGTGTTGCGTCCCAGGCGAACGGAAGCCGGGATCGGCGTCGCCGGCATCGCACCGAGAGTACAACGCGGCTCGGCGAACGGCGCTTACAGCTCTTGCCTTTGCGCGGCCGTCTTGGGGTCGCCGGTGTTGGGGGTGCCGATGGGCTCGATCAGGAGGAGGCTGGTTTCGCGCTCGGCGTAGGTCTGGTGCTCGATGCCGCGCTCCACCACGAACAGCTCGCCGGGACCGAGCACCACCGTGCGATCGCGGAGCCGCACGTGCAGCTCGCCGTCGAGGACCAGGAAGAAGTCGTCGGTGTTCTCGTGGACGTGCCAGACGAACTCGCCGCGGACCTTCACGACCATGACGTCGTAGTCGTTCAGTCGCGCCACCGTCCGCGGCTGCCAGTGATCGTGGAACTGCGCCAGCTTCGCGGCCAGGTTCACCTTCGTCGTCATCGCGCCGCCTCCCCTCGGTACCGCTATGCCACAGATCGGGTGGCCCTGACAACCGTGGCTAAATGTCACCATAAGGTGCCGTGTTTCAGGGCAGCCTGCACAGCACTCGTGGCAGGGCCGGGAGCCCGAGCGTGGGCCAGCGCATGACAACACGGGATCTTGCCACACGGCATGCGTCTTGCCGCAGCCTGCCGGCATCATGACGTCGCCCCTCCCGTGCGGAACCGCCCGGTCCGAGCCCATCCGCATCCTCATCGTGGACGACGACGCCGGGCTGCGCACGGCGCTCCTGGCGATTTTCGGTGGGCACCCACGCTATTCGGCGGAGGCCGCGACGGACGCCGCCGACGGCCTGGCCCGGATCAGCACCTTTCGGCCGCACCTCGTGTTGCTCGATCTCCACCGGTCCGGACCGGCCGGCGCCGACCTCTGTCGAGCGGTGAGGGCCTCGCCCTCGATGCGCTCGATCCGGATCCTCGCCATGAGCGGACCCCCTGACGACGCGGGCCCGCGCCTGCTGGCCGCCGGAGCCGACGCCTTCCTCCCGAAGCCCTTCACCCTCGCCCAGCTCGAAGCCGAGGTGGCGCGGCTGACCTGAGCGGTTCACTCGGCGCGTCCCGGAAGCCTCGGGCGGGTTTGACAAATACCCCCGAAACGGCGACGCTGGCCGCTGCCGTGGCCCCGCGCGGGGCCAGCCGCGAGAAATTCCTGAAGTCAGAGGAGGCCTGCCGTGCGTTACGAGGTGATCTCGGCCGACTGTCACGTCGATCTGTGCTGGCTGCCACCCGATCTGTTCACGACCCGCGCGTCGGCGGCGATGCGCGATCGCGTGCCGTACGTCACCGAGGGCCCGAGCGGCCCGATCTGGGTGACGAAGAAGGGCGCCAACCTCGGACGCGTCAACGGCATGGGGTCGGCGGGGCGCGAGTACATTCCCGGACGTATCCATCGCTCCGATCGCATGGCGTCGACCGGGCTCTACGACGACGGCAAGAAGGGCATCCGGCGCCTGACCGATCCCGAG
>DATHGT010000339.1:0-2309 GCA_035317605.1 Candidatus Acidiferrum sp.
CGCGCTGCCGGTGCGGGTGACCGATCGCATCGCGCCCGGCGTGGTCTCGATCAAGGAAGGCGCCTGGTTCACCGCTGACGAGACCGGACAAGACACGCGCGGCTGCGCCAATGTGCTCACCGAGGACCGCGCCTCGCCCGCCGGCGCCTCCACATACAACAGCTCGTTCGTCGAGATCTCCGCCTCGGATTGACTGAATGGGGGCCCCGAAATGGCCCCCAACCCCCAACGGTCGCGCCTCGAAGGACGCTATGCTGCTGGGCTCGCGGGCCGCGTTCGCGCCGATCCTGCTGATGTGCTACGCGATCACGCTGGCCCTGCACGTCGGGTCGATCGCGCTCAGCACGCTGCTGCCCTTCCGGATGATGGAGGTCGGTGGCAGCAGCACCCAGGTCGGCCTGCTGTTCTCGGTCATGACCGTGGTGTCGATGGTGCTGCGGCCGACCATCGGCGGCTGGGTCGACCGTCTGGGCGCGCGACGGGTGCTGATTCCCGGTGTCGTCGCGCTCGCGTTCACGTCGCTGGCCCTTCAGCTGTCCGCCACGCCGCCCACCCTGATCGCGCTGATGGTCGGCCTCGGCCTCGCCAACGCGCTGGTCTCCACGCCGGTGAGTGTGCTCACCGCGATCAGCACCGCGCCCGCGCACCGCGGCGAAGCGCTCGGCACCTACTACCTCGCGTCGTCGATCGGGATCGCGCTGGCTCCGCCGTTCGCGTTCGGGCTCCAGGCCCTCGGCGGCATGCCGCTGGCGTTCGGCGCGGTGACCGTGGTCGCGATCATCATTGCCTGGCTGGTGACTCGCGTGCCCGGCGGCCCGTCGGCGACGGTGGAGCGAATCGCCGCGCGATTCCGACTGGTCAGCGCGGGCGCCTTACCGGTCTCCGGCGCGCTCATGCTGGCCACGCTCGGCCACAGCTCGTTCTACGCGTTCCTGCCGCTCTACGCCCTCAGCCGCGGCCGCGGCGCCGCGCTCGCGTGGTTCTTCGGCGTGTATCCGCTGTGGATGATCGCCTGCCGGGTGCTGTGGCGCGGCCTCGCCGACCGCGTCAACCGCCTGCACGTCGCGCTGGCCGCGATGGTGCTCCAGGCCGTCGCCTACGCGATCCTCGCGCTGCCCCCGGCGCCGGTCACGCTCGTCGTGGCCGCGGTCATTCTCGCCACCGGGACCGCGGTGCTCTATCCCACGCTGGCCGCGCTGGTAGTCGATCGGGCCGACGCCACCGAGCGCGGCCTGGCCCTCGGCACGCTCTCGGGCTCGTGGGATCTCGGCGTCGTGATCGGCTCGGCCCTGACCGGCGTGGTCGTCGATCACGTCTCCTACGGCGCGGGCTTCGTGGTCGCCGCGGCAGGCGCCACCCTGGGAGCGCTGGCGTTCGCGTCGATCGTGCTGCGCCGCCGCTCGGCGGTGGGCGCATCGGCGAGGCCCGCGTGATAGAACGTGACGGGAAGGGGGGACCCTGATGAAGATCACGCAGATCGAGACGTTCGTAGTGGACGCGGGGTGGCGGCCGTGGCAGTTCGTGGCGGTGCGCACGGATGCCGGGATCACCGGGTACGGTGAGTGCTCCGACGGGCGCAATCCGTACGGCGTCGTGTCGACCGTCCACGAGTTCGAGGCCATCCTGGTCGGGCGCGATCCGCGTCCGATCGAGATGCGGTACTGGGACATGTATCGCATGACGCGCCAGAGTCCCGGCGGGATCGCGGCCAAGGCCATCGCGGGGATCGAGCTGGCCCTGTGGGACGTCAAGGCCAAGGCCCTCGGCGTGCCGGTGTACGAACTGTTCGGCGGACCCGTGCGCGAGCGGCAGCAGGTCTACTGGTCGCACTGCGGCACCTCGCGCGCGCGCAGCGCCGACCTCATCGGCGTGCCGCCGCTGCGCACCATGGACGATGTCGCGCGTCTCGGCGAAGAAGTCGTCCGACGCGGGTTCCGCGCGCTGAAGACCAACATCGTCTATCCCGGCGATCCCGCCCGCGTCCACTTCGGCGGCTTCGGCGGCGGGCCGGGCACGACCGATCAGAACGTCAGCAGCGAGATGGTCGAGCACATCGTGGCGTTGCTCTCGACCTTTCGCCGCGCGGTCGGCCCCGGCGTCGGTCTCGCCCTCGATCTCAACTTCAACTTCAAGCCGGAGGCGGCGCGGCGGATCTGCCGCGCGCTGGAGCCGCTGGGCATGATGTGGGTCGAGATGGACATGTACGACGCGCGCGCGCTCCGCGAGGTCAAGGACGCGACCTCGGTCACCATCTGCTCGGGGGAGAACCTCTACGGGCTGCGCGACTACCGGCCGTATTTCGAGGCGCG
>DATHGT010000340.1:0-2522 GCA_035317605.1 Candidatus Acidiferrum sp.
CTGAACAATCTCGGTGGTCATCTGAGCGATCTGGGGCGCTTCGAAGAGGCGCTGGAGCGGGCGCGTGAGGCCCACGCGATCTACGCACGATTAGCAGAGGCGAGGCCGCTTCGGTGGGCAGACAGTCTCCTGACGTCTGGGCTGTGGACACAATTTCTAGAATGGCACGCGGGATCCGGCGACCGACGGATCCTCGCATCTTGGCCTGACAGGGCGGCGCGGGCTGAATTGCGTGCCCATCGACGGCCCTTGCTTTTGGGTTGGCACGCGATGGTCGAAGCGTGTTTTGAGGACCGCGACCGCGCGGGAAGCGGGATTGAGAAAATGAGAGTTGTGGCGAACACCTTCGCCACGATGGTTCCTCACCAGCGGGAGCCCCTGGAGCTTTATCACCTGCTTGCTACGGCGTACCTAGTGCGGTACGCGCCGCCCAGCCCCGAGTGCAGAGCGGCGTATGCGCAGGCCTGGCAAGACTTCCTGAACACCCACGGCAACCGCATGCCAGCGATAGTGACCGAGACCCTCAAGAAGCTGAAATGCGCGCCTCCTGAGAGTGGATAACCTACGACTGATGGCTCCGCGTCGCGCGACCGCTTGCGCGGTATCCTCGCTCTCGACCTGAGGGCGGTGTCGGCGACTGCGGCCGGATCATGACGGGGGGGACGGGCTTCGATCTCCGCCGTATTCGGGAAGCCGTCGCGGTCGGTCGCGTTGCCTGGAGCCGGCACGGGGTCGTACGGATGCAGGAGCGCGGGATCGAACGCGGAGATGTCATCGAAGCGCTCAATGGTGGCGAGGTCATCGAGAGCTACCCGGGCGACCTCCCGTATCCGAGCGCGCTCATCCTGGGCTTTGCACGCGGTCGGCCTCTGCACGTGGTCGTGGCGATCGACACGAGGACCCCGGAAGCGCATATCATTACGGTGTACGAGCCGAGTCCGGATGAGTTCGAGACGGACTGGCGGACCAGGAGACGACGATGACTCGTTCGCATCAGCCCGGGCTCTGCGCCCTGTGCGGCGGCAAGCGCCGCGCGGGACGCGTGACCCATTCAGTCGATCTCGGCACGACGGTTGTCGTGGTGAGGAACGTCGAAGCCCAGGTCTGCGACCAGTGCGGCGAACCGTGGTTCGAAGACGCTACGGTCGCGCAGCTCGAACGAATCGTGCACGAAGCGCGTGCGCGTGGTGTCGAAGTCGAGGTCGTCGCTCTGCCATGATCTATAACGTCGGGCCCGTGTTCGATCGTATCGGCGGCCGGCCCTGATGATTCGCACGCCGGTCTGCGCGTTGCTGGGCATCGAGCACCCGATCGTGCTCGGCGGCATGGGCACGGGGACCTCGCCGGAGCTGGTAGCCGCGGTCTCGTCGGCGGGTGGTCTCGGCATTCTCGGCGCGAGCCGTCAGAGCGCTGAAGAGCTGACGCGCGAGGTTGCCGCGATTCGCGCGGCGACCGACCGATCGTTCGGACTCAACCTGCTGCTGTTCCGCGAGCGTCTCGGCCAGTACGACGCGCTCGTCGCCGCGCGGCCGAAGGTCGTCTCCACCGCGTGGTCGACGCAGGAGCAGGACCTCGCCTCGTACGTCGCGCGCGCCCACGCGGTCGGCTCGCTCTTCATGCACATGGTGTCCACGGTGGCGGAGGCCAAGAGCGCGGCGAAGGCCGGCGTCGACGTCATCGTGGCCCAGGGCACCGAGGGCGGCGGCCACATCGGTCTGATGGGGACGATGCCGCTGGTCCCGATGATCGTCAGCGCGGTCGCCCCGGTCCCGGTGCTCGCCGCCGGCGGCGTCGCGGATGGCCGCGGCCTCGCGGCGGCGCTGGCGCTCGGCGCCGATGGCGTGCTGCTGGGCACCCGCTTCCTGGCCACCGACGAAGCGCCGATCGCCAAGGGTTTCAAGCAGGCGATCGTCGAGAGCGACGGCCACGACACGATCGTCACCGACATCCCCGACGTCGCCAACGGCCAGGTCTGGCCCGGCGCCTACGTCCGCGTCCGCCGCAACCGCTTCATCGAGGAGTGGATCGGCCGCGACGGCGAGCTGCGCCGCCGCCGCCGCGAAGTCAGCGCCCAGCTCGCCGAGGCCGCCAAAGCCGGCGACCCGGACCGCGGCGCCATCATGATCGGCCAGACCGCCGGCCTCATCGACCGTGTCGAGCCCGCCGCCGACCTCGTCCGCCAAATCGCCCGCGACGCCGAGCAGATCCTCCGCGACCGCCTCCCGCGCCTCCTCGCCTGAGCGTCATTCCTCGGCCGAAGGTGCGATTGCCCGGAAGCACCCCAGGTGTGTCACATTGGATACATGAGGATCATTTCGATCGCTGATCTGCACGAGTGCACGAGAGGCCTGACACCATGAAGATCGGGTTCTCGCTGCTGAACAACCAGGGGATCGAGGACGCTGAGGCGCTCGTCGATCTGGCCGTGCGGGCGGAGGAGCTGGGGTTCCACTCCGTGTGGGTGCACGACCACGTGTTCAACGTGGGGCACGTGTTCGATCGCATCGGAGGCAAGCCGTACT
>DATHGT010000341.1:0-17633 GCA_035317605.1 Candidatus Acidiferrum sp.
GGTCCCGGCCGCCTTGATGGGGACGCCGAACGCGAGCACCAGCGTCGGGATGATCAGCTCGCCGCCCGCCACACCGAGCAACGTACTCACGGTGCCGATCCCAAGGCCCGCGAGGCTCGCGACGAGGGCTTGGCCAACGACGCCAACCGGCAGCCCGCGCGAGACCCACGGCGTCACAGCCTCCGCGATCAGAAGACAGCCGATGCCGATGAGCAGCGCACGGACGGCCGCGTGCAGCCGCTCATCCGAGACTCGCGCCAGCCATCGGGCGCCGAACCCGGCGCCGATCATGCCGCCCGCGACTATGGCGACAGCGACGGGCACCGCGTCGAGCCGCGGCGCCTGGCCGGCCAGCCACCAACGGGACGGCGCGGCCACGACGACCGCTACGAAGCTGACGGCGAGATTCAAGGGGATGGCGCGGCGCAATGGGAAGCCGAACAATGCCACGAGCACCGGTAACCGAAACTCAGCCCCGCCGAGTCCGAGCAGGCCACCGAGGACACCGACCGCCGCGCCAGCGAGGGCAGCCGAGAGGGGGCCGGGGGTCACGACCCGGTTCTAGGCGGTCGCGGTCAACCCGTCAATTTGTGCTCGGCGAAACCGGTGTGCTCAGCCGAGCCAATCGCTAGTTTACATAATACCTCTTATCGGAAGTAACAGGTTGTGTGCGACTCCCGTTCTCCACTCGCTCCGCGGGGACGCCGTGAGTCGCCGCCACCCGCAGCGTGTCTCCGTCGACGACAAAGAGCGTGAGGCTCTGCGCGCCGCAGACCTTCACCCCGCTCCGGGCGATCCCGTCGAAGACCGGTTGCGCGTCCATCGGCGAGGTCCCGATGAGGCTGAGGATCTCGCCGGTCGCCGTCTCCCGCTCCAGGCTCTCCGCCAGGCGCTTCTCCAGATCGCGCACGCTGGAGCTTTCGTTCTCGGGCGCTTTCGCCTTCACCTTGGCGGGCTTTGCACCGCGACCCATCAGCCTCTCCTTGCCTCCCACACCGCAGCGATCGACGACAGCCTAGGCGAAGGCACCAGCGCGAGCAAGCGGGGACGTTCAGGCCTTGAACACTCGCAGCGCGGATGCAATCAGCACCGCCCCGAGGACCACCTTGATCACGCCAGCCGGCACGAACACGACGAGCAACGCGCCGGCCGCGCTGCCGACGACGGTACCGAGCGCCATCGGGATCATCACGCGCCCGACGTTGCGCACGTCGTGAAACCCGCCGAGCGCGCGATGCCGGGCGAGCCCGACCAGCATAGTCGGGATACTGATCAGCAGACTCAGGGTCCCGGCCGCCTTGATGGGGACGCCGAACGCGAGCACCAGCGTCGGGATGATCAGCTCGCCGCCCGCCACACCGAGCAACGTACTCACGGTGCCGATCCCAAGGCCCGCGAGGCTCGCGACGAGGACCTGGCCAACGACGCCAACCGGGAGCCCGCGCGAGACCCACGGCGTCACAGCCTCCGCGATCAGAAGACAGCCGAGCCGATGAGCAGCGCACGGACGGCCGCGTGCAGCCGCTCATCCGAGACTTGCGCCAGCTATCGGGCGCCGAACCCAGCGCCGATCATGCCGCCGGCGACCATGGCGACAGCGACGGGCACTGCGTCGAGCGGCGGCGCCAGGCCGGCCAGCCACCAACGGGATGGCGCGGCCACGACGACGGCTACGAAGCTGACGGCGAGATTCAAGGGGATGGCGCGGCGCAATGCGTGGAGCGGTGCTTCGGTCGGGTTTCCGGCGTGCGCTACGGGGTGGCGCCGAGGCTGGCGAGGCGGGTTTTGACTTCGGGAATGCGGGCGCTCTTCGGGAGGTCTTTGAGGAGGCGGCGGTACGTGGCGATGGCGGCGTCTTTCTGGCCGGCGCGTTCCTGGGCGCGCGCGAGGTCGGCCAGCAGCTCCTCGTAGTAGAACGACGTGGGTTTGAGGTCGGCCAGCGCGGTCTCGAAGGCTCGCGCGGCTTCCGGGAACTTGCGCTCGGACTCCCACGCGTAGCCGATGCCGGCGCGGGCCAGCGTGAGCATGGTGCCGCTGCCCGCGCGGGCCGCGGTCACCTGGTAGGCCGCGCGCGCGGGGGCGTACTGGCCGGAGTTGAAGCGGAGGTTGCCCAGCAGGTACGCGGCCTGGGGCGCCATCAGGTTCGCCGGGTAATCGGCGAGCACGCGCTCGAGCTCGCGCATCGCGGCCGCCCGCACCTCCGGCGTGGCTTGCGGCGCCTCGGCGGCGCGATGGCGCGTGAGGGTCTCGGCGTAGACGGCGCTGCCGCGCTGCTGCTGGCTCGCGTTCCAGAACCACACGCCGCCGCTCACCAGCGCGAGCGCGAGGATCGCGACGGCGGCGATGCCGATGGTCCGCCACGACGGCAGGGTCAGCCGCCGGCCGGCCAGGACATAGGAAGGATGTTCCTGAGAACTCGTCGTCTCGTTCACGGTAGCTGCGGTTCGTCCGGGCTTGAACAATTGACTATGAACCCCCAAGAGCTGCGATTCTGGGCCTGCTCAGCCTGCGCGTTCTGCAGGCACCCGTTTTGCGTCCGCTACGTCGCACACAGGAGGTCGACGCATCAATGGACGCCACCCCTTCGGCACCACTCACCGTCGCGGTTCGCCTGCTCCCTGATCCGTGTCTCTGGGCCTGGGAGATTCGTGATCGCGACCACGGCGGCGTCATCGACAATAGCTGGGACTCGGAGTGGACCGCTTACGATTCCGCCGAGGAAGCCTATCGAGCCGGTCGCCGGCGGCTGACGCGATTGACGGACGATCGTCCCTGAGTGGCGACGACGCCCGGCGCATCCGGGCGTCGTCTCAGCGACATCCCCTACTTCTTCAGACCGAGCTTCGCGAGACCTTCCTCCGCCGCCTTCACCGACTCCGCGTGCTTGCCTTCCTTGTGCAGCTTGTCCGCCTCGGCGGCCTTCTCCCTGGCGTCGTAGCCGGCGCTGTCCAGCCGGTTGCCGGCCGCGCCGTTGATTTCCGCGATCAGCTTCGGGCACTGGAAGGCCAGCGCCGGCCCCGCGGCGAACGCGACGAATGTTCCGATGCCGACGAGCGTGAGCCCCAAACGCTTCATGCGATGACCTCCGTGTGTGGGATGAACGTCCCGGCCTCTGGCACGGCTCGCATTATAACGTCCTCGAGCCGGGCCGCGTTCCCCGTTTGGACGGTCACGCCTGAGACGCCAGATCCACCAGGATCGCGTCCGCCTCGATGGTCACCGGAAAGCACGCGATCTTCACCGCGGGGTTGTTGACGTTGGCTCCGGTCCGCACGTCCCATCGCCACGCGTGCCAGGGGCAACGGACGACGGGGCCGTCCATCTCGCCCTCGCCGAGCGGTCCGCCGCGGTGCGGGCAGTCGTTGTCGACGGCGTAAAATCGACCATCGAGATTGAAGAGAGCGAGCGCGCGACCGTTGACCTCGACCACGCGTCCCTCGCCCTCCGGCACGTCGCCCACCAGCGCAACTTTCACCCGAGAATCCGCCACGTTGTCCCCTCCTCGATTGGTCGTCGATCGAAGCATACCGCCGTGCCAGGCTCGATGGAAGGCGGATTGCACTTCTCACTACACATGGCATCCGAAGGTCTGCACGAGTCCGCCGACAAAGTCAGTCCAGAAACTCAGGATCTGCACCGGGCCATCGTCAGCTTGATGGAGGAGCTGGAGGCCGTCGACTGGTACGGCCAGCGCGCCGACGCCACCGGCGACCCCGAGCTGCGCGCGATCCTCGCCCACAACCGCGCGGAGGAGCAGGAGCACGCCGCGATGGTGCTCGAATGGATACGTCGTCGCGACCCCGGCTTCGACCGACACCTCCGCGCGTATCTGTTCACGGAGGGGTCGATCACCGGACGCGAGCAGGCGGCGAGCCCTCACGAGAACTCGAACGGTGGCCAGCCGCGCGCGAGCGTCGGGTCGCTACGGGAGAATCGGTGATGGATTACTTGAGACGCGGATCCGCTCCCCTCTCCGATCGCGTGTGGGCGGCCCTGGACGAGGCCGCCGCGCAAGCGGCCAGGCACGTGCTCGCCGGCCGGCGCGTGGCGACCTTCGACGGTCCCAAAGGCTGGGAGTACACCGCGGTGCGGCTGGGAACGGTCACCCCGTGCGCGACCCAGGAAGGGACGGCGGTCGTCTGCATGCCCGAGCTGGTGCTGCTCGCCGAAATCCGCGCGGACTTCACGCTGCCGTGGAGCCTCGTCGAGGTTTTCGAGCGCGGTGCCCCCACCCTCGACACCGAGGCCGCGGAGACGGCGGCTCGCGAGGTCGCGCTCGCCGAGGACCGCTTGGTGCTGTACGGCGATCCCGTGGGCGCCGGCTTCCTGACGTCGACGAAGTCGCCACGCATACAGATCGGCGACTGGAAGCAGACGCACCAACTCATCGCCGACCTCGTCCAGGCCGTGGAGACGCTCGACGCCGCCGCGATCCCCGGGCCGTACGAGGCCGTGCTCTCCGCCTCGCGTTACTACACCTACATGCAGGCCACGACCGAAGCCGGCTACCCGGCCAGCCGCACCGTGGAGAAGGTCCTCAAGGCCGTGCATCGCTCGCCGGTCTTGCGCGACGGCGGCGCCGTCTTCTCGATGCGCGGCGGCGACTTCGTGATCACCGTGGGCGGGGACCTCGCCCCCGGCTACCGCTGGCACGACCGGGAGAGCATCCACCTGTTCTGCGCGGAGACCCTAGCGCCCCAGATGATCACCCCGGAAGCGGTCTGTCTGCTGGGCTGATCGGGAGGACGGCTCAGGCGAACGCGTTGTCCTCGACGAGCTCGAGGTCGGCGAGCGTCTCCCGGCTCGGATTCGGCAGGGTCGTGGGATGGTTCCAGCGGACCCAGGCACACGATGCGCCGTTCTCGTCCTCGCCGTCGAAGCGGAGGACGGTTCCCTGGGTCTTGAGCAGCCGATGACGGCGGACCACGATGTCGCCCGGCTTGAGCTTGGGCATCACGCGGACGCGCCGGAACGTCGTCACTCGGTGTCCCGACCGCGGGCCCGGGCGAGCGCGCGGCGACGCCTCTTGCGCGCCGCCGCGGCCTTGCGCTTTCGCTTCACCGACGGCTTCTCGTAGTGCGCGCGCCGCTTCATCTCCTGAAAGGCGCCGTCCCGCATCAGGAGCTTCTTCAGCTGCTTGAGGGCGGCGTCGACTTGGTTGTCGACGACGCTCACGCGCGACATCGAGGCTCACGTCCGCGTGACGTCGATCGCACGCGGTGCCCTACCAGCGTCCGCCCCCGGATCCGCCACGCGGCCGGAAGCCGCCGCCGCCGCCATCGCGCGGCGCCGATGGCTTGGAGAGCTCGACCCGGAGCGTGCGGCCGTCCAGCTGGGCCCCGTTGAGCTTCGTCACCGCATCGTTGGCCGCCTCCGCCGTGGCCACCTCCACGAACCCGAAGCCGCGCGACTGGCCGGTATCGCGGTCGGTCACGATGGTCACGGACTGGACGCCTTCGACTTGGGCGAAGAGCTCGCGGAGCCGATCGGTTGGAGTCTGAAACGATAGACCACCGATGAATAATTTCTGGGTCATGACGGTAGGCTCCGAGCTCCGCGGGGGACCACGCGCTCGGTCGCCGCGGAACTGCGCGTCTGAGCGCGGCCTGATGGGGGAGGCGACCGGGGATCGACCGGAGGCCCGAACCAGACGGCTACAAAGGTATCACGATGGCATCCGAACACAACGCGCTTCACTCGGGCGCGGCACGTCGCGCATAATGGCAACGGGAGGCCCGACATGATCTTCCAGCAGCTCGTCAACGAGGATGCCGGGTGTTTGTCGTACCTGATCGGGTGCAGCCAGGCGGGTGCCTCCATCGTGGTGGATCCGGCGCGCGACCGGATCGACGAATACCTCAGATTCGCGCGCAAGAAGGGCCTCAAGATCACCCACATCCTGGAGACCCACACCCACGCCGATCACATCTCGGGCGGGCGTGAGCTGGCCGCGCTCACCAAGGCGCCGATCCTGCTGCATCGCGAGTCGCGCGCGGTCTTCGAGCACGGCTCCGTGGCCGACGGCGACGAGATCCGGATCGGCAAGATCGCCCTCCAGGTCCGCCACACGCCCGGCCACACCCCGGACAGCATCTGCCTGCTCGTCACCGACCACGAGCGCGCCGACGAGCCCTGGTTCATCCTCACCGGCGACACGCTCTTCATCGGCGACGTGGGACGTCCCGATCTCGGCGGCGCCCAGGCCGCGGCCGGGCTCTACGACGCCCTGCAGCGCGTGATTCTGACCCTCGACGACAGCGTCGAGGTCTACCCCGCCCACGGCGGCGGCTCGCTGTGCGGCCGCGCGATGTCCTCGAAGCCGGGCTCCACCATCGGGTTCGAGCGGCGGTTCAATCCCTCGCTGCGCGCGCGCTCCCGCGACGAGTTCGTGGACATGCTGATGGCGGGGCTCCCGCCCAAGCCGCCGTCGTTCGAGACCATCGTCGGCAAGAACCAGGGCCTGATCCCGCTCCAGCGCTCCAAGCCCCGCCCGCTCACCGCGCGCGAAGCGGCCGACGTGCTGGCCCGCGGCGACGCCTGCGTGCTCGACCTGCGCGACCCGGCGACCTACGGCGAGGCCCACGTGCCGGGCGCGCTCAACGTGTGGATCGAGAGCCCGCAGTTCGCCGAGCGCGTGGCCTGGCTCGCCCCGGCCGACGCCCGGCTGCTGCTGATCGCTCCGGGGCCGACGGACCTCGATCGCGCGGTCAAGGCGCTGACCCGCGTGGGCGTGGACGCGATCGAAGGTTTCCTCGAGCGCGGAATGGTCGAGTGGAAATCGGCCGCGCTCCCCGTCGAGTCGGTCCCCCAGATGACGCCGTACGAGCTGAGCGAGTGGCTCGACGAGGGACGCGACGTGGTGGTGGTCGACGTCCGCGAGCCCTCCGAATGGCGCGAGGGTCACGTCGAAGGCGCGATTCACCTGCCGATGCTGGAGGCGGCCAAGCGCCTGGCCGAGCTGCCGGCGGATCGTCCGAAGGCGGTGATGTGCGCGGGGGGCCTGCGTTCGAGCTCGGTCATCAGCGTTCTCGAGCGGCATGGCCTGAGGAATTGCTTGAACGTGACCGGCGGCATGACCGCCTGGGTGAAAGCGGGGCTTCCGACGACGACCTAGCGTCAGCGACGCGAGCGGGCCACGCGGGCGACCACGCGGGCCAGCTCGGCGGGGTCGATGGGCTTGGCCACGTGGAGATCGAAGCCCACCTCCAGCGCGTGGTGCATGTCCACCTCGCGGGCGAACGCGGTGAGCGCGATCGCCGGCACGCGACCACCGGCGTCCGGGGCCAGCATTCGTACCCGGCGCAGCAGCTCGTAGCCGTCTTCGCCAGGCATCCCGATGTCGCTGATCAGCACGTCCGGAATGGCCCGCTCGATCGCCGCAAGCGCGCCCGCCGAGGTCCCTGCGTGCGTGACGTTGGCGCCATGCTCACCGAGCACCTGGGCCAGCATGCGCCCGGTGTCGACGTCGTCCTCGACGACCAGCACGCGCAGACCGTCCAGCCGCACCTCGGTGGCCGCGTCTGCAACCTCGTTCTCCTCCGGCCTCGCCTGCACCGATGACTCCTGGGCGGTGAGATGCGGCAGATCGACGGTGAAGGTGCTACCGAGCCCCTCGCCCGCGCTGAAGGCCGCGGGTCGCCCGCCATGAAGCTCGACCAGGTGGCGGACGATCGCCAGCCCGAGGCCGAGTCCACCCTGGGTCCGCGTGCCGACGCTTTCGAACTGGCGGAAGCGGTCGAAGACCTGCGGCAGGAACTCGGGCGTCAGGCCTTTGCCAGTGTCGCTCACGGTGAGCCGGACACCGGACGAGAGCGTCTCGAGTTTCACGTCGATGCGGCCGTCCCGTGGCGTGAACTTCACCGCGTTGGACAGGAGGTTCATGACCACTTGCTGGAGCCGGCGGCGGTCGCCGCGCACCACCGGTCCGCGCTCCGGCACGTCCACGCGCAGCGTGACGGCCTTGGCCTCCGCGGATTCGCGCACGGTCTCGGCCGCCGCGCCCACCACCGGGCCGAGGTCGACCTGGGCCATCTCGATGGCGAGCTTGCCCGACGCGATCCGCGAGACGTCGAGGAGGTCGTCGATGAGCTGGGCGAGCAGGCGGGTGTTGCGCTCGATGGTCTCCAGGGCACTGGGGGTCCTGTCGGGAGCCAGCGCGCCGGTGCGCAGCACGCGCGCCCAGCCGAGCATCGCGGTCAGCGGCGTGCGTAGCTCGTGAGAGAGCACCGAGAGGAAGTCGTCCTTGGCGCGGTTGGCCGCCTCCGCCTCCGCGCGCGCGGTGCGCTCGCGCTGGAGCAGCTCGACCCGATCGGTGGTGTCGCGGGCGATGCACTGGAGCACGCGCTTGCCGGCGAGCCGGTAGACGTTGCAGGCCAGCTCGACGTGGCGCCGGGTGCCGTCCGGCCGCACCAGGACCAGATCCTCGTGGCGGACGAAGTCGCGGGCCTGCAGCTCGCGGAGGATCGACTGGATCGTCTCCACGTCCTCGAACACGCCGACCTCCGAGAGCCGCTGGCCGGCCATGTCGTCGGCGGTGCGGCCGGTCAGCGTGGTCCAGAAGGGGTTGACGGTCGTGATCTGTCCGGTGTCGGCGTCGATCAGCACGATGCCGTCCCTGGCCGTCTCGAAGAGCTGCCGGTGGCGGATCTCTTCCGACGCGCGCAGCTCGCGCTCGGCCTGCCGCCGCGCCGTGATGTCGTCGAGAGCGAGCAGGATCGTCCGGCCCGGCTCGCCTTCGTGGCGTATGAGGCGGGCGCTCAGCATCATGGTCCGCACGCCGATGCGCGGAAAATCGTGTTCGACCTCGAAATCCTGGAAGGCCGTGCCGGTCTCGGCGACGTCGGCGATGATCCGCCGGAGCGCGGGAATGTCCCACTGCCCGTTGCCCACGTCGAAGAGGCGATGATTGACGGTCTCCTCCGGGCTGACCTGGAAGGCCTCGTAGAACGCGCGATTGGCCGAGCGGACGCGGGCATCGGCGTCGAGCATGACCAGGGGCGTGCGCACGGTGTCGACGATCGCCTCGGCGTAGTCGCGGGCCGCCTCGACCTGCCCGAGGCTCGCCTTGATCGCGCTCACGTCGATGAGCGTGATCACCACGCCGTTGATGGCGTTCTCGGACGCCCGGTAGGGCCGGACGCCGAGCGCGTGCCAGCTGCCCTCGCCACCCCTCGTCTCCAGCGACACCGGCGTCCTCGTGTCGCGCACGCGCATGCACAGCCCTTCGAGGTCCGGAACCTCCACGTTGCCGTGGATGGCCGAGACGCGCCGCCCGACATCGCCGGGCAGGAGGTTGAAGGCGTGCGCGGCCATCGGCGTGAACCGCCGGACCCTCAAGTCGTTGTCGAGGATGACGATCGGAATGTCGACGCTGGCGATCAGATTGTTCAGGTCGTTGTTGACGTGCTCCAGCTCTTCGTTCCGGTGCTGGAGCTCCTCATTGACCGTGCTCAGCTCCTCGTTGACCGACTGGATCTCTTCCTTCGCCGTCTCCAGCTCTTCGTTGGTGCTCTGAAGCTCCTCGTTGGCGGACTGGAGCTCTTCGTTCGTCGAGCGCAGCTCCTCATTGGCGGCCTCGCGGTCCTCGATGATGGACTGAAGGAACTCCTTGGTCGCGGTCAGCTCGTGCCGTAACCGATCCTCTTCGCGCACGGCGGCGGGCTTCCCCGCGGCACGCCCGCGCGCCCCGGCGCGCCGGGAGGCCGGGGCAACTTCGAACAGGATGAGGTAATTGGTCTCTTCGCCCGGGCCCCGGATGGGGATGACCTCGAGGTCGACGGTCAGAACGCCCCGGTCCTGTCTCACCCGCAGCCCCTCGCGCCGTGCCGGCGTATGCCGGCGCTGCGCCGCCGCCATGGCCGCCCGCAGGTCTCGCAGGAGCCCCTCGCGCGCCATCTTCATCACGTCGAGGCTGGCCAGCCCGGGAGCCATCTCGAGGTACGGGCTCGTGTGGCCCCGGAACTGGAGGACCTCGTGCGCCTCGTTGACGAGGACGCCGGCCGGCGCGTAGCGGCCGAGCAACACCCGCTCGACTTCCCGCTGCATCTCGATCGGCGACGGAGCGCCGACGGGGGTCGGCGGCGCCGCGCGCCGCTGAACCGCTTGCCTGCCGCCGGAGCGCTCGGGAGACTGGAGCACGGGCGCGGACCGTATTGACGTCGCCTTGGCGGCGTAGAGCTTGTGCGTGGTGTCCACGACCGTGAACAGCTCGGACAGCGGGCCCACCGTTTCTGAGGTGCCGAGCATCAGGAGGCCAGAGTTGCGGAGCGCGTAGTGGAAGGTGGCCATCACCCGTCGCTGGGCGGCGCCGTCGACGTAGATCAACACGTTGCGGCAGGAGATGACGTCGAGCGCGGAGAAGGGTGGGTCCTTGGCCAGGTTGTGGCGGGCGAACACGCACAGCTCGCGGAGCGATTTCTTGACCTGGTACTGGCCGTCGATCTTGGTGAAGAAGCGCCGCAGCCGCTCGGGCGAGACGTCGATCTCGATGTTCGGCGGATAGATCCCCGCGCGGGCGCGGGCGATCACGGCGTCGCTCACGTCGGAGCCGAAGAGCTGGAGCGACGCACCGGAGGTCGTCCGGTCGATCGCTTCGAGCACCGCGATGGCCACCGAATAGGCTTCCTCGCCGGTCGCGCATCCCGGCACCCACACGCGCAGCGGCTGTTCCGCACTCCTGAGACGTGTCAAGCGAGCCACCACCGCGTCCTGGAGCGCCGCGAACGCCGCGGGGTCGCGGAAGAACCGGGTCACGTTGATCAGGATCTCGTTGAAGAGGACGGGCAACTCGTTCCGGTCCGCCTCGAGGTGCTGGCGGTACCGATCGAGGGTGTCGATCTTGTGCACGAGCATCCGTCGCGCGATGCGCCGCCTCACCGTGCTCTGGCGGTAGAACCGGAAGTCGACGCCGCTGTCCTGCTGGAGCATGCGGTAGATCTGCTCGATGGCGCGCTCGCCGCTGGGCCCGGCCTCCACGACCTGCGCGGCGGAATCGCGCAGATAGGGATGGCCGCCGATCCGCGCCAGCTCCTGCGCGATGCCGCGCGGAGGCAAGACGAAGTCGACGGCGCCGGACGCGATCGCGCTCCGCGGCATCCCGTCCTGCCCGGCCGTGTCCGGATCCTGGGCGAACGTGACGCCGCCCTCCCCCTTGATGGCCTTGATCCCGAGCGCGCCGTCGGAGGCGCTGCCGGACAGGACCACGCCGATGGCCCGCTCGCCGCGGGAGTCGGCCAGCGATCGCAGGAACGTATCGACCGGCATGTGCGGCGTGCTCCCGAGCTGCCGCGGGTTGAGCTGGAGGACGTCGCCGGCGATCGTCAGCGTGGTGTTCGGCGGAATCACGTAGACGTGCGCCGGCTCCACGCGCACGCCCTGGCGAGCCTCCACGACGGGCAGCGGCGTGGTCCGCGTCAGTAGCTCGGTCAGCAGACTCGAGCGCTTGGGGTCGAGGTGCTGCACGAGCACGATCGCCATCGGAACGTCGGAAGGGAGATTCGAGAGCAGCTCGGAAAAGGCTTCCAGCCCTCCGGCGGAGGCGCCGATGCCGACGACCGGGAACGCGCTCGACGGCTCGGTCGCTTCACTCGTCGAGGGGGCGGCGCGCGGCTGAGGGGCCGAGGCCTTGTCCGGCGGCCGTCGCCCGGGGCGCGCGGTTCGCCTGGGTCGCTTCATTGCCACTCGGGCCTCCTACGGTCTGCTCATTGTAGTCCCCTTCGAGGGACGCGGACTGAGGGCGGCGTGGCGGAAGCACTCGCGCGCGTGGTCGTTCACGAGCCCCGCCGCCTGCATGAACGCGTAGCAGATCGTCGGACCGACGAAGGCGAAGCCGCGGCGCTTGAGGTCGCGGCTGAGCGCGCGCGAGGTCTCGGTCTGCGCGGGCGGCGGCCGGCGCGCGCTGACGCCGCCCTGCACCGGGGTGTCGTTCACGAAGCCCCAGAGATACGCCGCGAAGCTGCCGTGCTCGCGCTGGACCTCGAGGAACGCGCGGGCGTTGGCGACGGCGGCGTCGATCTTGCCCTGGTGGCGGATGATCCTGGCGTCGCCGAGCAGCCTTCGCCGTCGCGCGGCGTCGTAGCGGGCCACGACAGCGGGATCGAACCCGTCGAACGCCGCGCGATAGCCGTCGCGCCGCGCCAGCACCGTCGACCAGGAGAGTCCGGCCTGGGCGCCCTCGAGGATCAGCAGCTCGAAGAGCAGGCGATCGTTGTGGACCGGCACGCCCCACTCCTCGTCGTGGTAGCGGACGTCGAGATCACCCTTGGCCCACCGGCACCGGCGCGGCGCGCGCTCAGTCACTCGCGAGATCGTCGGCGAGCGCCGCGCGCTGCTCGGCGGTGAGCGCGGCTTCGACCTCGAGGCCGGAGAGGTCGGCGCCGACGGCGACCGGGACCCGCCCCTGTACGGGGAATTTCAGGTACTGGACGGAGGACAGCCGGTTGTCGCCACGCTGCGCCTCGTCGAAGGTCGGGCGGACCTTGGCACCGTCCTCGAGCCGCGCGTAGACGTGGAAGGGCAGCTCGAACCATTCCTGGAGCTTCGCGGTGCGCTCGGCGGGATCGTCGATCTCGATCAGCAGCGTGCAGCCCAGCTCGCCGCGTCCGCCGAGCACGGCGTTGTAGGTCTCCAGCTCGTGCCGGATGTCGCGCTCCCGCACGATGCGCTCGGTGCGCATCATCTCCTGGATCTGATACCGGATGGTCAGGGTGTTCTCGAACAGGAAGGTCAGGTACGGGCCCACGTGCACCCGTCGCGCGTCCTTCGCCGCCATTGCCCGCCGGCGGAAGTCGTCTCGGCCATCCTCGTACGTCTGGTAATCGACGAGGTCGGCGCGCGAGACCGGCTTGGTCACTCGATCTCCAGCTTGCGCGGGAACCCGTCGTCGCGATAGGCGCGGGCCAGCAGCGTCATCGGATGCAACGGCTCCACGCCCGCGTGCTGGGCGAACTGGAGCGCGGCGAGCGGACAGTCGGTGACCCACACCGACGCGCCGGCCGACCGCATGCCCTCGAACGCCTTGCCGCCGATCCGCCGCGAGGGCTCGAACCCTTCCTTGGTCATGGCGAAAGTGCCGTCGTGCCCCGAGCATTCCGTCACCAGGACCGGCGTCACGCCGGGGATCCGGCGCAGCAGATCGCGGGCGCGATAGCCGACGGCCTGCGCGCGGAGATGGCAGGGCGCGTGGTAGGCGACGGGCCCGTCCGGCGCGCTGCGGAAGGCCGTGTTGAAGCGCGGCTCCTCGCGGATCGACCAGAGGTATTCGCTCGGATCCATGGTGGCGGCGGCCACCCGCGCCGCGGCGGGCCGATCGGCTTGGGCGACCAGCGTCGGGTACTCGCGGCGCAGCATCATCGAGCACGTGGGATTGATGGCCACCACCTTGGCCCCGGCGGCGGCGAATGGCTCGAGGATTTTTAGGTTTTTGGCGGCGGCGGCCTGGACGGCGGCGAGATCGCCCTTCTCCCACGCCGGCATCCCGCAACAGGACAGCCCGGCCGCGCAGCGCGCGTCGACGCGGTTGGCGTCGAGCACGGCCAGGGTGTCGCGGCCGATCTCGGGCGCGTTGTTCTGGACGTAGCAGGTCTGGAAGAGGACGACGTCCCCGCCCGCGCTCTTGGCCATGCGCCCGGCGCGCCGGGCCCACGCTTCGAACGTCGTGGCGGCGAAGCGCGGCAGCCGCTTGTCCCGATGGATGCCCAGCAGCTTCTCGAGGAGCCAGCGGTGCGGGCGCAGCCGGTTCATCACGTTGGCCAGACCGAAGCTCGCCCGCGCGAAGCGCGCGGTGAGGTCCGGACTGCCGAGGATGCGATCGCGCAGCGAGGGACGCCGGGCCCGCGCACGCACCGCGCGCTGGCGGTGGACGAGCTTGGGAAAGTCCATCTGGTAGGGGTGATGATCGCGCACGGTGTATGGGCAGTTGAGGTCGCAGAGCTTGCACTGAAAGCACGTGTCGAGCACGCGCTCGGCATCCGGGCTCGTCACCGCGCGCACGTCGCCCTCGCGGGCGTCGATCAGCGCGAAGAGGCTGGGGAACGTGTCGCAGAACTTGAAGCAGAGGCGACAGCCGTGGCAGATCTCGAAGGTGCGCCGCAGCTCCTGCTCGAGGGCGTCCGGCGCCCAGTACACCGGCTCGGCGGGGTCGTAGGAGACCGCGGCGGTCGCACGATAGGGAATCGGCTCGGTCATGGCGTGGGGGCGAGAGCCGCGGGCGCGCGCCGGGGCCTTCCGGCGCGCGCGCCGGCTCGATCTAGCTGATCGACTTCAGCATCTGCGAGAAGCGGCCGGCGTGGGACTTCTCCGCCTTGGCCAGCGTCTCGAACCAGTCGGCGATCTCCGCGAATCCTTCCTCGCGGGCGGTCTTGGCCATGCCCGGGTACATGTCGGTGTACTCGTGGGTCTCGCCGGCCACGGCCGACTTCAGATTCGCGTCGGTGGCGCCGATCGGCAGATCGGTCGCGGGGTCGCCCACGCGCTTGAGATAGTCGAGGTGGCCGTGGGCGTGACCGGTCTCGCCCTCGGCGGTCTCGCGGAAGTTGCCGGCGACTTCGGGATAGCCCTCGACGTCGGCGACCTTGGCGAAGTAGAGATAGCGTCGGTTGGCCTGCGACTCGCCCGCGAAGGCGGCTTTGAGGTTGGCGTGCGTCTTCGATCCCTTCAGGTCTGCCATGCGTTGTCCTCCCCGTGTGGCGTTAGCTTCCCAAGAATCGAACCAAGAATAATTCTTGTCAAGCGCCGGCCCGCGCGAGCGGGCGGCAATCGCGGCAGTGGCCGAGGATCTCGAAGCGGAAGCCCGTGGCCGTGAAGTTCCGCGTGCGGATGCCGGCGAGCCAGCGCGCGCCCGGCCGCGCCTCCACGTCGTCGACGCGCCCGCAGCCGAGACACCGCGCGTGCGAGTGGACGTCCGTGCGGATGTCGTAGCGCGCGGCGGCGTCGCCGTAGGTGAGCTTGCCGGCCAGGCCGGAGCGGACGAGCAACTCGAGCGCGTTGTAGACGGTGGCCAGACTCACCCGTGGCACGCGCCGCTTGACCGCGAGATATACGTCCTCGGCGGTGGGATGGTGATGAACGCCGCGCAGGTAGTCGTAGACGGCTTCGCGCTGGCGGGTGGACCGTCGGCCCAGACGTCCGGCTAGCGCGTGAGTCCGCAGAGCAGACGCTCCTTGCCGCAGGACGAGCACGTGCCGTACTGCCGGCGCGCTCCTCGCCCCTCGGCGCCGAGCACGGCGCGGTCGACGCGCTTGGTGGCGAACAGCGCGGTGGCGATGCACTGCGTGCAGAACATCTGGCCCCGATGACTCGCCAGGAACTCCCAGAGCGCCGCGCTCTGGGTCACCACGGCCGGACGCGCGGGCGGCCGCGTCCCCGCCCCGTCGCCGTTGCCGCGGGGCGCCTGGTCCGAGATGCGATAGGTCGTCTTCACGTCGAGGCATCCTCCGCACGGTCCCGAGGCGACGTCCACGACCATGAAGCTTCCGATGCGCAGCATGCTCTCCCGCGCTCGATCCTCGGAGATGCCGGTTTTCTTCGACACGCAGTCCAGGCACAACGGGGTCTGCACGATGATCTCGACGATGAACGGCGAATCGAGATCGCTGCTCCCGCGGATCGGCAGGGCCATGCGGCACAGCCGCGCCGCTTGCGCGATCAGCCGTCGCGACTCGGCGACCAGGACCCTGAGGGTGGCTGTAGACTTGGCCGCTCCAGCGATCAGCCCATCGGAGTCGGTGAGGACGCTGGTAACTTCGAGAGTCTGCATCTCCCCTCCTCTGGCCGATAGGATAGCAGTGAGGGCATCTGAGTCAACACCGTCCGCGCCTCTTGTAGACTCGTCAAGCGCTTCCCTCGCCGTTTCCGGCTGGGGTAGAGTAGCGCGTCAAACAAAGGAGGAAAGACCATGGCCGACAAAGGCATCCCCGGTTGGATCACGCTCGGCAGCGTCGTGCTCATCGCCGCGCTGGTGGTCGACTTCTTCGTCGTGTTTCGCGCTGCCCTCAGCGGACATTAGGACATGGGGGGCCTAGCCGCGGGCCCCCCAAACCCCCCGGGCCCTCGTCACGCCCCGGCGAAGCCGGGGCGCTCCTCGACTAACGCCCCCCGCTCGTCACGCGACTAAACGGCTTTGACCTGGATGTTCACGGCGGTCGCGGCCGCGACCGTGCGGTAGAGGGGTCAACGGCCGCGGTAGGTTTCGACCAGCCCTTCGGCCTGCTCCTGATTGACGCCGGCGAGCTCGAACGTCATGGTCACGTGGGCGAAGCGGTTCGGCTCCGCTGACGCCCGCACGCCCTCGATCGTCACGTCCATGCTCTTCAGCGGCACGCCGGTGTCCCGCGCGTGCATCTCGATCAGCGTCACCCCGCAGGACGACACCGCGGCCAGGAACGCCTCGCTGTTGGTGAACGTGTCGGTCTGCGGCCGCGACGACGAATCGAACGGCAGCCGCACCCCGCGCGCAGCGGCGTTCGACGCCCGCCCGATGGTTCCGCTGGTGGACGACCGGATGGTTTCGACCACATCGCTCATGTTCGTGCTCCTTCCCTCGCCTGGCGTGAGTTCGTCGGTCGCGCACCATGTTCTCACGGCAACGAATCGATCGGATATTCGATCCGGTCGTGTAAAATTTTCCGACGCTTCAATTCAGGTCAAGGACGGTGTGCGCGATGAAGTCTGCTCGACTCGTTTCCTTCGTCATCCTGGCTGCGCTGAGCTTCGACGTCGCGTTCGCGCGGGCTCAGAGCCCTGGCATTCCGGGATGGCCAGTTTTTGGTGGACCTCCCGGACCCGAGGGGCCGGCGGGTCCGCAAGGCCCGCAGGGGAACATTGGTCCCGCCGGTCCGCAAGGGCCGGCTGGCCCCATCGGAGCCACGGGAGCCACGGGAGACAAGGCGCGACTGGCCTGCAGGGCTCGCCAGGCCCGATCGGAGCGACCGGCCCCGCGGGTCCAACGGCGGCGAGCTTCGCGTATCAGGACGTGACGATCCCGATCGAGGCCACGAGCACGCCGGTGCTCGATCTGGCGTCGCTGAACAGCGTCGGAGATAGCCAGATCATCACGACCTTCGACGCGATCATCATGGCCAGCGCGACGCTCGTCGTCAGCCAGGCGAGCTTCGACGAGGTGATTCTGTACTGTCACACCTGGACATCAGTGACGGGACGGGTCCGACCAACGGCTTGACGCTGATGAGCGCGCCCTTCGGGACAAGCGTGTCGATGATAGGGGCGGTCGACCCCGACTTCCCGTATTTCCAGACTGTGTCGCTCATCGGCGCGAAGCGCGTGACGCCGGGGACGTACAACGTTCGAGCGCGATGCGTCTCCGGGCTCCCGGAAGGTTGCTCGTGCGCCGAGTTCCCGCAGTTCCGGAGCGGCTATCTCAACGTCTGGGCGACCGCCGCGTCCTGCAACCCTTCGAGCGGCCGCCCGTGCCCCTGACTACAGGTACTGCCCGGTCGTCACCACCCGATCGACGGGCTTGGGCTTCTCGGTCACCGAGGACATGATGGGCTTGTTGTAGACGATGCGTTTGCCCTTCTTGCCCGCGATCTTGGCCCAATCGTCGGGGTTCGAGGTATTCGGCAGGTCTTCGTTCTCCTTGAACTCCTCGCGGATGGCGGTGAGGAGGTCGTCGGCGG